>NZ_JBTOQG010000061.1:0-261756 GCF_055283955.1 Pseudomonas sp. HP_12 | reverse complement strand
TTCAAGCATCTGAACCGAAGCATTCCTCGCTGCTTACTTCGTCCAACTCTTTGATTATCAAGGAGTTTTCCGTTTCGTCTGCGCCGGAAGTGGGGCGAATTATAGACAGATCCAGAGGAGCGTCAAGCACTTATTTGAACTTTATTCCAAACGAAGTGTAATCCGCCCGAACGCCTTCTTCCCGGCCTGGCAAACATGGGTCGCCCCCAGCTTGAATACAAACCCGCGCTCTACCACCTCACCATCTATACGCACGCCGCCGGATGCCAGCAGGTCGCGAGCGACTGCCGAGTTCTTTACCAGCCCCGCCTTATTAAGGACGGCAGCAATCGGCATGTCTTCGGAAGCAGCCAGCTCGATCTCCGGAAGATCTTCCGGAAGCTCCCCATCCTTCATGCGATTGCCTGCAGAGCGATGGGCAGAAGCTGCAGCCTCTTCACCATGGAAGCGGGCAACAATCTCTTCGGCAAGCTTGATCTTGATGTCGCGCGGATTCGCCCCGGCTTCGCAATCCGCCTTAAAGGCAGCGATCTCTTCCATGGAGCGGAAGCTCAGCAGCTCAAAGTAGCGCCACATCAGCGCATCAGGGATGGAGACGAGCTTGCTGTACATAATGCCGGGCGCTTCCTGGATACCTACATAGTTACCCAGGGACTTGGACATCTTCTTGACGCCGTCCAACCCTTCCAGCAACGGCATCGTCAGAACACACTGAGCCTCCTGACCATAGGCGCGCTGAAGCTCGCGCCCCATCAGCAAGTTGAATTTCTGATCGGTGCCACCCAGCTCGACGTCCGCGCGCAAGGCAACCGAGTCGTAACCCTGCACCAGCGGATAAAGGAATTCGTGGATGGCGATCGACTGGTTCGACTTGTAACGCTTGTCGAAGTCATCACGCTCAAGCATACGGGCAACGGTGTATTGGGAAGAAAGCCGAATGAAGTCAGCGGGGCTCAGCTGGTCCATCCAGGTGGAATTGAAGGCCACCTCGGTTTTGGCCGGATCCAGAATCTTGAAGACCTGAGCTTTATAGGTCTCGGCATAGTCGAGCACTTGCTCGCGCGTAAGCGGGGGACGGGTAGCGCTCTTGCCGCTTGGATCGCCGATCATCCCGGTGAAATCGCCAATCAGGAAAATCACCTGATGCCCGAGATCCTGGAATTGACGCAGCTTATTAATTAGCACTGTGTGCCCGAGGTGCAGGTCGGGCGCGGTTGGATCAAAACCGGCCTTGATGCGAAGTGGCTGCCCACGCTTGAGCTTTGTGATCAGCTCGGCCTCGACCAGGAGTTCATCTGCACCGCGCTTGATCAGCGCTAGCTGCTCTTCAACCGACTTCATAACCGCCCCGTAATGCCTTATTTCAAAGGGAAACAACCATACAAGATCAGCGCTCAAATACAAGTTCTGACAATAGGTGCTCGACGAATCGCGGAGCGAGCCGATCGCAAGCTTGCCTCAGGCGAGATTTGGTTATATTTTATACAGTTATTTCATCTTCATCATGTCATTCATCTTTTCCATTTCATCTTTTTTCAAAGTCAAAATTACCTATGACCGACACTCCGCCTAAAGCGCCACCGCTTTATCCGAAGAGCCACCTGCTAGCAGCCAGCGGTATCGCCGCACTGCTCAGCCTGGCTCTCCTCGTATTCCCATCCAGTGACGTCGAAGCCAAACGAACAAACCTTGCTCTTGAACTGGACACGCCCGCTGATCAGATCGAGCAAGAACAAGACGCTCAAGAACAGACTCAAGCCACAGAGGCGCCGGTAGATTCTCCCTTCGCCCAGATCGAAGGTGATGCGACTGAGCCGACTGAAACAGCGAAGCCCTCCACCGACACAAAGGCTGCGCCGAAAGAGGTTGCCACTGCCAAAGGTCCCACCCACCGGGAAGTGGTGGTATCGAAAGGCGATACGCTGTCGACGCTGTTCGGCAAAGTCGGCTTACCCGCAACGGCAGTGCATGACGTTATTGCCAGCAACAAACAAGCTAAGCAATTCAGCCAGTTGAAAAACGGCCAGGTTCTGCAGTTCGAACTGTCGCCTGAAGGCAGCCTTAAGCAGCTGCACAGCAAGCTGAGCGAGACAGAAAGCATCAGCTTGTCCCGGACAGACAAGGGCTACACGTTTACCCGTGACGTAAGCAAACCCAATGTTCGCACTGCCTATGTGCACGGCATGATCAACAACTCGCTGTCGCAATCCGCCCAGCGTGCAGGCCTCAGCCATACCATGACCATGGAGATGGCAAACATCTTTGGCTACGACGTCGACTTCACCCAGGATATCCGCAAAGGTGACGAATTCGATGTCATTTACGAGCAAAAGGTCGTCAACGGCAAGACGGTCAGTACGGGCAATATTCTTTCGGCGCGCTTTGTAAACCGTGGCAAGACTTATACCGCAGTGCGTTATACGAACAAGCAAGGCAACACCAACTACTACACCGCCGATGGCAACAGCATGCGTAAGGCATTCATCCGTACTCCAGTCGAATTCGCCCGCATCAGCTCGCTGTTTTCATCCGGTCGCAAACACCCGATCCTGAACAAGATTCGCGCCCACCAAGGCATCGACTACGCTGCACCTCGTGGTACGCCAATCAAGGCGACCGGCGACGGCAAAGTCATTCTTGCCGGTCGGCGCGGCGGCTACGGCAATACCGTGATCATTCAGCACGGTGAGACCTACCGGACGCTGTACGGCCACATGCAGGGTTTTGCCAAGGGTATTCAGTCCGGATCCAGCGTCAAGCAGGGCCAAGTCATTGGCTATATTGGAACCACCGGCCTGTCCACGGGTCCTCATGTTCATTACGAGTTTCAGGTAAACGGCGTTCATGTCGACCCGTTGGGGCAGAAGCTGCCGATGGCTGACCCGATCGCCAAGTCCGAAAAACAGCGGTTCATGCAGGAGAGCCAACCTTTGATGGCTCGCATGGACCAGGAAAAGGCCACCATGCTGGCCTCGAGTAAGCGCTGACCCATGACTTTATATGTAGGTGTAATGTCCGGAAGCAGTCTGGATGGACTCGACTTCGCGCTGTTAGAACAGGATGACCGACCACGTTTGCTCGGCACCTACTACATTCCCATGCCGGACGATCTTCGCGCCGAACTGCTGGGGCTATGCGCCAGCGGTCCGGATGAGCTGGCCCGTGCCGGCATCGCCGAGCAGAAATGGGTTCATCTCGCGGCTCAAGGCGTACTGGCCCTGCTGGATCAGCAGAACGTGTCAGCCGGCGAAATCCGCGCGATTGGCAGCCACGGCCAGACGATTCGCCACGAACCAGCCCGTGGCTTCACCATTCAGATTGGCAACCCTGCCCTGCTCGCCGAAATGACCGGCATCACCGTTGTCAGTGACTTCCGCAAGCGCGATATCGCTGCAGGTGGACAGGGCGCGCCGCTGGTTCCGGCATTCCACGAAGCGTTGTTCGACGATAACAAGGACTACCGCGCCGTACTCAACGTCGGTGGTTTCAGCAACCTCAGCTTGATCGAGATCGACAAACCGGTTTCCGGGTTCGATTCAGGTCCTGGCAACGTGTTGCTCGACGCGTGGATACAAGCACAGCGGGGCGTAAGCTATGACCGCGATGGCGCGTGGGGCGCGAGTGGAACAGTCAATGATGCGCTGCTCAAGTCCATGCTCAGTGATCAGTTCTTCCAGACCAAGGGCCCTAAAAGCACCGGCCGTGAAGTGTTCAACCTTGGCTGGGTTCATCACCATTTGTTCCAGATGCCAACGCTGAGACCCGAAGACGTGCAGGCTACACTTCTGGAAGTCACCGCATTGAGCATTACCGAGTCGCTGCAATCGGCACAGGCGCAGACCAAAGAGCTGCTGGTCTGCGGTGGCGGCGCTCACAACAAGGCATTGATGGATCGACTGGCGGCGCTGCTGCCGGCAACAAAGGTCACAAGCACAGCGGAATTTGGCGTTGATCCTGATTGGGTGGAAGCAATGGCGTTCGCCTGGCTTGCCCATTGCGCACTGGAAAGCGTACCCGCCAACCGTCCGAGCGTGACCGGGGCCAAAGGGTTGCGAGTTCTGGGCGCAATCTACCCAGCCTAAGTGCAACGCCCGCCATGCAAAACGCCGCGCAAATGCGCGGCGTTTTTGTGTGCGACGGTTGGATCAGATCGAAAACGAAGAGCCGCAGCCGCAAGTAGTCGCGGCGTTAGGATTCTTGATTACGAAGCGAGAGCCTTCCAGACCCTCCTGATAATCCACTTCCGCACCTGCCAGGTACTGGAAGCTCATGGGGTCAACCACCAGGCTGACACCCTCGCGCTCAACAATCGTGTCATCTTCGGCGACGTCTTCATCAAACGTGAAGCCGTACTGAAAGCCGGAACAACCGCCACCGGTCACGAAGACGCGGAGCTTCAGGCGGTCATTGCCCTCTTCATCGACCAGAGTTTTCACCTTGTGCGCGGCACCGTGGGTGAATTCCAAAGCCACAGGGGTGAAGGATTCAACGCTCATGCTCAAAATCTCCCGGCGCTAAGCCGTCATAATGCGTAATGTCGCGCATTATCCGCTTCTCCTAGAAAATTGGTCAACTATTGTCACGGCAGCCACAAGCCGCAAGCGACAAGCTGCAAGAAACAGCCAGCTATCGGCTTGCAACCTGAGGCGTACGACCTGGCGCTGTTAAGGCAACATCCCCGCGTGGGACAGCCCCAGGCGCTCATCGAGGCCAAACATGATATTCATGTTCTGCACGGCCTGGCCCGAAGCGCCTTTGACCAGATTGTCGATGACCGACAGCACCACCACCAGATCGCCATCCTGCGGACGGTGCACAGCCATGCGGCAGACGTTGGCTCCACGTACGCTGCGGGTTTCCGGATGGCTGCCGACGGGCATCACGTCCACGAATGGCTCATTGGCATAGCGTTTTTCAAACAACGCCTGCAGATCGACCGACCTGTCGACGACGGTCGCGTACAACGTGGCGTGAATGCCGCGGATCATCGGCGTCAGGTGCGGCACGAACGTCAGCCCGACATCGCCGCCGGCTGCACGACGCAGCCCTTGGGTGATTTCGGGAAGATGGCGATGCCCTTTAACGGAATAAGCCTTGAAGCTCTCGCTGGTTTCGGAATACAGCGAGCCCACACTGGCGCCGCGACCTGCACCACTGACACCCGATTTGCAGTCGGCGATCAATCGTGATGCATCAGCAAGGCCCGCTTCGAGCAGCGGCAGAAAGCCCAGCTGAGTGGCGGTGGGATAGCAACCCGGCACCGCAATCAGGCGTGCGCCTTTGATGTGCTCGCGGTTGACTTCCGGCAGGCCGTATACCGCCTCGTCGAGCAGCTCCGGTGCACCATGGGGCTGGTTGTACCACTTGGCCCACTCGACCGGATCTTGCAGACGGAAATCGGCGGAGAGGTCGATGACCTTGGTGCCAGCGGCGAGCAACTCGCCCGCTAACGCATGTGCGACACCGTGAGGCGTGGCGAAGAACACCACGTCGCAGGCGCCAAGCACCTTGACGTCCGGCACACTGAATGCCAGACCGTCATAGTGACCGCGCAGGTTTGGATACATGTCAGCGACAGGCAGACCTGCCTCGGAGCGCGAGGTGATCGCAACCACTTCAGCCTCCGGGTGTTGCGCCAGAAGACGCAACAACTCGACGCCGGTGTAACCCGTACCGCCGACGATACCGACCTTGACCATAACCTGCCCCTCAACGAAACCAGTGGAAAGCCGCTGATCATATGGGTCGATTGCCAATGGGACAACCGCGAACGTGACGTACGGGCGCCGAAGCCACTACTATTTGGCACCGTGTTCCTGGAAACAAACCAAAATGCTCTATCTCTGGATCAAAGCCCTGCATATCGTCGCCATGGTGTGCTGGTTCGCAGCCCTGTTCTATCTTCCGCGGTTGTTCGTCTATCACGCCATGAGCGAAGACTCGGTTAGCCGCGAGCGTTTCTGCACCATGGAGCGCAAGTTGTACCGGGGCATCATGATTCCCTCGATGATCGCCACACTGGTATTCGGTATCTGGCTGATCGTCCTGGCCCCGGGTTTCCTGCAGCAAGGCTGGTTGCATGCCAAGCTCACCCTGGTCGTCCTGCTGATTGGCTATCACCACGTGTGCGGCGCTCAGGTCAAACGCTTCGCGCGCGGAGAACCAGGCCGCAGCCATGTGTTCTATCGCTGGTTCAACGAGATACCGGTGTTGATCCTGCTGGCTGTGGTCATTCTGGTAGTCGTCAAACCGTTCTGACGCGCACTGCTCACATCGTATGAACTCAAAAGACAAGGAAGCCAGCATGGCGGAGCACTTCAAGATCGTTTTCGAGGGACAGTTGCGGACAGGTGTTGAGCTGGAAACAGCGCGCCTGAACCTGGCGCAGCTGTTCAAGACCGACGTTTCCGGCGTTGATCGTCTATTCACCGGCAACCCGGTGACCATCAAGCGCAGTCTGACGCGGGACGACGCGCAGCGTTATCTCGCGGCGCTGAACGATGCGGGTGTCGAAGGCCGTATCGAGCCTGAGGAGCCGGTATCACTGAGCCTTGAAGAAGTCGTTGAACACGCGCCCCAGCGTCCATACTTCGAACCCGCGACATCGCCCTACGCGCCGCCGCGCACACCGGTTGCACAAGACTGGCCCGCCGTCGGCGAATTAAAGGTGTTTACCACTCAGGGGCGGATCGGCCGTCTGCGCTATCTGGCGTGGAGCATGGCGCTGGTGGGCGTGGCCATACTGGTCGCCGCCCTGTGTGTCGGCGTTCTCAGCGTCTCGCTCGTGGCGGGAGGGCTGCTGGGCACCGTCGCGTTCGTCGCGTTTGTCGTCATCAGTGTCCAGATCGGCGCCCAGCGCCTGCATGACGCCGGTATGTCGGCCTGGTTGCTGCTGCTGAATCTGGTGCCGGTGGTGGGCAGCTTCTTTCCAATTGTGATGATGGCCGTGCCCGGTAGCACAGGCCCTAATCAGTATGGTCCGCCGCCGCCCGCCAATACGCCACGCGTCAAAGCCCTCGCAGTGATCTGGCTTGTGGTACTGGCGCTGGCGATCGTGGCTGGGGTGATGGGTGGCCTGAAAACCATTCAGGAAGAAGTTGAAGCCACCACCAGCGCATACGAACAAGCATTGCCCTACGACGATGACACCAATGACACCAATGACGCGGAACAACCGACCGTCCCCGTTGATCCTGTAGATATTGGTGACTCGTCCGACAGCAACGACGACCAATAACTATCTGGCAGCAAGGACGCTGTCTCAATACGAGCTACAAACACTGGAGAATTGCATGACCCGTTACGCCATGGTCACAGGGGCATCCAGCGGTATTGGCCTGGCGATGGCAGAAGCCCTCGCCCGCCGGGGTCGCAACCTTATTCTGGTGGCCAGGCACCGGGAGATGCTCGAAAGCATTGCACTTGAGTTCACCCAACGGTTTGGCGTCGAGGTGCTGTTCCGCGCCTGCGATCTGGGTGAACCGCTGCGCCTCTCGGGCTTTCTGCTAGAGCTCGAAGAGGGCGCGCAAAGCATCGATTTGTTGGTCAACTGCGCGGGCATCGGCAACAGCGGGCCTTTTCTCGCTCAAGAGTGGGCGCAAGAGCAGGACCTGCTCGATCTTAATGTGCTCGCATTGACGCGGCTGTGTCACACGGTTGGCAACTTGATGGCGGTCCAAGGCGGCGGTCAGATTCTCAACGTTGCTTCGATCATGGGATTTCAACCAGGGCCGTGGATGAGCACCTACGCCGCGAGCAAAGCGTATGTACTGCATTTTTCCGAAGGGCTTCGCGAGGAGCTGCATAAAACCGGCGTGAAGGTTTCGGTGTTGTGCCCCGGGCCGACGCGAACGGCGTTTTTCCGCACCGCACAGCTGGACGCCGGTAAGTTCACCCACGACAAACACATGACCGCCGAGGAAGTTGCGCTGTACACGGTACGCGCACTGGACAAGAACCGTGCGGTGATCATTCCCGGTTGGCCTAACAGGCTGCTCACGCGGGTTCCTCGGTTTGCGAGCCGCTGGATGACGCGAAAACTCTGGGGCTCGATTCTCAAATCTCGTACGTCAGTCTGACGCGACCCGTCGCAACAAACGGCTGGGCGTGACCCGGGACGCTCAGTACACTGCCTTCATCCCCCTCGAAACGGAGCAAGAAGGCTGTGGATACTTTGTTCACCAAGATCATCAACCGCGAAATCCCGGCGAAGATCATCTACGAAGATGATCAAGTGCTGGCCTTTCACGACATCGCCCCACAGGCGCCAGTGCATTTTCTGGTCATTCCGAAGAAGCCGATCGCCACCCTCAACGACGTGACTGAAGACGATAAAGGGCTGCTGGGCCATATCCTGTTCACGGCGCAGCGCCTGGCGAAAGAACTGGGTTGCGAGGACGGCTTTCGCGTGGTCATGAACACCAACGAGAAAGGCGGGCAGACCGTTTATCACATTCACATGCACGTGCTGGGTCAGCGCCAGATGAACTGGCCGCCGGGCTGAGTCACCGCGTTCGGATTCTATCGACCTGCCGAGTGCGTGCCTTGCGCCTCGGCGGGCTGACGCCGGACAAGCCCGGCTTCATCGTTTGCGGTAGACTGGCCATCGTGGATTTACCCGGAGGCGCCCATGGCTACCGAACGTCACTACTCCCCTATCGACCGTTTTCTGCTTCAGGCCGACGCTGCGATGAAGACGCTGCTGCCCGTCAGCGCGCACGCACACCGTCCCTCGCCTGCCATTGTTCAACCCGATATCAAGATGAATGAGACCGACACCCGACATGTCGCCGGGCTCATGCGCATTAATCACACCGGCGAAGTCTGTGCTCAGGCGTTGTATCAGGGGCAGGCGCTTACCGCGAAACTGCCTCAGGTGCGCAAAGCCATGGAGCACGCCGCCGAGGAAGAAATCGACCACCTGGTGTGGTGCGAGCAACGCATTCATCAGTTGGGCAGTCATACCAGTGTGCTCAACCCGCTGTTCTACGGCGCTTCGTTCGGCATCGGCGCAGTGGCGGGCTTGATCAGTGATCGGATCAGCCTGGGCTTTGTTGCCGCGACGGAAGATCAAGTCTGCAAGCATTTGAATGAGCATCTGGAGCAATTGCCGGTCGAGGACGAGAAGTCCCGTGCGATTCTCAAACAGATGTGTGCCGACGAGGAGCAACACGCCGAAAGCGCGATCGAGGCAGGCGGATTCCGCTTTCCGGCGCCGGTGAAATTCGGCATGAGCCTGATCGCCAAAGTCATGACCAAGACCACCTACAGGATCTGACCGAAACTGCGATTTCGGGCTGTTATTACGGAGCCCGATTATCGTTGAAAGCCAGATACAAAGAAGGCGCCTTTAGAGGCGCCTTTTTTTGTACCGCTGAAACCTTAGACCGGCATGTTGCGGCCGTAGAAGATTTCGAGCATCTCGTGCTTCACGCGACCAGTCACCTGCTCGCGCTGCTCAGCGGAGAGATTGCTGGTGGCGTCACCGAACAGGTAGTTGTCCAGCTCGAACTGCTTGAGCAGCATTTTCGTGTGGAACAGGTTTTCCTGGTACACGTTCACGTCAGTCATCTGGTAGCTGTCGCGGGTGTCGTCGGAAAGGTAATTCTGGATCGAGTTGATCTCGTGGTCGATGAAGTGCTTCTTGCCTTCGACGTCACGGGTGAAACCGCGCACACGATAGTCGACGGTCACGATGTCGGACTCGAACTTGTGGATCAGGTAGTTCAGCGCTTTCAACGGCGAGATCACGCCGCAGGTCGACACGTCGATGTCCACTCGGAAGGTGGCGATGCCGTCTACGGGATGGATTTCAGGATAGGTGTGAACCGTGATGTGGCTCTTGTCCAGGTGCGCGAGGATTGTTTCCGGGAGCGGACCCGGCGATTCTTCGATCTGGCTGTCAGTCGGCGTGACCGGCTGCTCGGAGATCAGAATGGTCACACTGGCGCCTTGTGGGTCATAGTCCTGACGCGCGATGTTCAGGATGTTCGCGCCAATGATATCGACGACATCGGTGAGAATCCGCGTCAGGCGTTCGGCGTCGTACACGCTGTTGATGTACTCGACGTAAGCCTGCTGGTCTTGCGGGGTTTCCGCATAGCAGATGTCATAGATGTTGAAGCTCAAGGTCTTGGTCAGGTTATTGAACCCGTGGAGCTTGAGTTTGCTTTTCACCGTTAAAAACTCTCTATATGGGTGCGGCGCTGGCCGCGTGATCAAGCATGCCCGTCAACTGAGCCCGGCTCAGCTGCGTAGGACGGTTAACACCTCTTCGCGTTGGCGATTTTGGTTGTCTGGTCGGAGGCGAGCCGGCTATCCGGCGGTCGCGCCCTGAAAAAGGGGCGCATTATGCAGACGTCAGAAGTCGCATGCCATAGCCTGCACCGCTTTTGTGAAAATTGAGCGTTGCTCAGCCCAGTTCGATGATCTCGTAATCGTGGGTGATTTCGACGCCCGCATTACCCAGCATGATCGATGCCGAGCAGTATTTCTCGGCCGACAACTCGATCGCACGCTTGACCTGCGTTTCTTTCAGACCGCGTCCTTTAACCACAAAGTGCAGGTGGATCTTGGTGAACACCTTAGGATCTTCGCTGGCGCGCTCTGCTTCCAGAAACGCCTCGCAGCTTTCGATGGGCTGACGGGCTTTCTTGAGGATGCTGACCACGTCGTAGTTGCTGCAGCCACCCAAGCCAATCAGCACCATTTCCATCGGGCGAACACCCAGGTTGCGACCGCCGCTTTCGGGTGGGCCATCCATCACGACCACATGGCCGCTGCCGGACTCACCGAGGAACATCGACTCACCCGCCCATTGAATACGCGCCTTCATAACCGGACTCCAATGCTTGAAAAATGGCGGCCAGCTTAGCACAGGGCCCTACCGTCGCTGAGTGGACTGGACATGCCCGAAAACGACCGAAATGTAGGAAGTGTCTGAAAAAAAGGCTAATTGCCGCTGTTGAACTGCGTCAAATCGGAAATACTGCCGATACCTCTAGGAATGCCTCAGGGCGCAGTTTTTTACGGGATACAGCCATGCTCGCCGTGCCTCCTCCGAACAAGATGAAAATCGCCGACAAACTGCTGCCGCACGCCCAGCGACGACGATGCCCGGCCAAGAGCAACATCATTTGCGCAGGCGAAGAATCGGACTCGCTATACCTGATCATCAAGGGCTCGGTGACGATCCTGATCGAAGACAACGAAGGCCGCGAGATGATTGTGGCCTACCTGAACAGCGGGGATTTCTTTGGCGAACTGGGGCTGTTTCAGCAGACGGCCGCCGGCGCCCAGCGCAGCGCCTGGGTGCGTGCTAAAACCGAATGTGAAGTGGCCGAAATCAGCTACACCAAATTCCGCGAGCTCAGTCAGCATGACCCTGAGTTGATGTACGCCATCGGTGCGCAGATCGCCGAACGGCTGCGCAACACCACGCGCAAGGTCGGCGATCTGGCGTTTCTGGACGTCACCGGGCGCGTTGCCCGCAGCTTGCTCGATCTATGCAAACAGCCCGACGCGATGACCCACCCCGATGGCATGCAGATCAAGATCACCCGCCAGGAGATTGGCCGTATCGTGGGGTGTTCCCGAGAAATGGTCGGTCGTGTGCTCAAGTCACTCGAAGAGCAGAATCTGGTGCATGTCCGGGGCAAAACCATGGTGGTGTTCGGCACCCGCTAACGACGTGATCGATGCCCGCAGCGGAATCAGATCCGGGCGAGCAGGCGTTCGTATCGTTCCCTCAGGCGGGTTAGAAAATCCGGCGCGTCAAATAGCTCATGCAAAGCAATATGGCTTTCTGCTTTGCATCGTTGATCCAGCTCACAGGTCTCATTGAAGCGGTTGACCGCGTTGACCATTGCCACGCGCTCGTCATCCAGCAGCATCGCGGCATGGGCCAACACCACCGGCCGTTTGCCACCCTGACTCTGGCGCCAGCGCTGCGCGGTACCGACCATCTTGCGAGCGTTGAGGTTGACGTTGAAGCGGCCGTCGCAGAAAGCGCCTTCGACTTCGCCCAGAGATGCAGCGCCGCCCAGCTCACCCAGGGTATCGAGGATCGGCTGACACAGGCGCATGTAGGCATTTTCGATGCGGTCGCGATCCAGATCGGTGTCCGGCTGGACATACACGAGCGCCACATTGACGGTTGAAGAAGATTGCGGCACCGGCTCGCCGCCACTTTCACGCAACAGGACGGGCCAGCCACTGTCGGCGAGGGTTTCGCTGGCTTCAGTGAAGCCGGGAAGCCGACTCAACCGGCGTGGCATAACCAACGCGCGATCAATAGGCCGCCAGAACAGCAAGCCATTGTCAGCGTGGCCATCACACACCGACGCCAGGAGGTCTTGCTCGGCCTTGAGGCCGGCTTCAACGCAGGTTTCCAAGAGCTGAAGGGTCATGCTGCCTCCTGACGCGAAGAGCGATGGCTTTCTGGCCTACAACCCTGGATCAGTCCAGCCCGCCGGACTTGATCGCCGTGCCTTTCTCCGGGAAGAACAGTCTCTGCAGTTCCACGCCCGGCTTCTCGGCGCGCATGAACGCCTCGCCCACCAGGAAGGAATAGACATCGCTGATTTCCATGAGCTCGACATCGGCGCGGTGGAAAATACCGCTTTCGGTAATGACCAGCCGATCACGGGGAATACGTGGCAGCAGGTCGAGGGTGGTTTCCAGGCTGACGTCGAACGTGTGCAAGTTGCGGTTGTTGACGCCCACCAGCGGGGTGTCGAGGGTTTTGAGTGCCCGCTCCAGCTCGTCGCCATCGTGGACTTCAACCAGCACGTCGAGGCCGACATCTTTGGCGACCGATGCCAGCTCGGCCATCTTCACATCATCCAGCGCCGATACGATCAACAGGATGCAATCGGCGCCCAATGCCCGCGCTTCGACAATCTGATACGGGTCGATCATGAAGTCCTTGCGGATCACCGGCAGCGAGCACGCCGCCCGGGCTTGCTTCAGATACTCGTCAGCGCCTTGAAAGAAATCAATGTCAGTGAGCACAGAAAGACAGGTGGCCCCGCCCGCTTCGTAGCTCTTGGCGATCTCCGCCGGCTGGAAGTTTTCGCGGATCACGCCTTTGCTCGGCGAAGCCTTCTTGATTTCTGCAATGACGGCCGGCTGCTTGCGCTTGGCCTGAGCAATCATTGCTTTAGCGAACCCACGCGGCGCATCGGCTGCGGCGGCCAAGGTTTCCAACTCGGCGAGGCTGACGCTGGCACGGCGCGCAGCGACTTCCTCGACCTTTCGGGCCAGAATCTTTTCCAATACCGTCGGCACGCTCATTCTTCATTCTCCTGCTTGAATACCGCGGTAAAGGCACCCAGTTCTTCCAGCTTCTCGCGGGCCAGGCCCGTGTGCAATGCGTCGTGGGCCAAGGCCACGCCTTCTCTCAATGACGACGCATGGTCAGCCGCGTAAAGCGCGGCGCCGGCGTTGAGCACGATCATTTCAGCGGCTTTCTGGCCGTGCTCGGATTTGCGCCGCCCCAACGCGTCGCGAATCAATTCCAGCGACTGCGCCGGACTGTCGACCACCAGGCCGAACAAGCTCTGGCTCTTCATGCCCAGATCTTCCGGCTGCACCCAGTATTCGGTCACCTCACCGTTCTTCAGTTCCGCGACAAACGTCGGCGCAGCGATGCTGAATTCGTCCAGGCCATCCTGAGAATGCACCACCAGCACGTGTTTGCTGCCCATGCGCAGTAGCACCTCGGCCAATGGCCGGCACAGCGGCTGACTGAACACGCCGACCACCTGATGCTTGACGCCGGCAGGATTGGTCAGTGGACCGAGCATGTTGAACAGGGTCCGCAGGCCCAGTTCCTTGCGTGGCCCGGCGGCGTGCTTCATGGCGCCATGATGGGTTTGCGCGAACATGAAGCCGATACCGACGCTGTCGATGCAGCGCGCCACTTGCACTGGGGTCAGGTTCAGGTAGACGCCTGCGGCTTCCAGTAGATCAGCGCTGCCGCTCTTGCCGGAGACCGCGCGATTGCCGTGTTTGGCCACCGTGCAACCGGCCGCCGCGATCACAAATGAAGCGGCGGTCGAGACGTTGAAGATGTTCGCGCCATCGCCACCGGTGCCGACGATGTCGACCACGCCGTCCAGCGTCTTGAGCTGTACCTGATCCGCCAGCTCGCGCATGACCGACACGGCACCGACGATTTCGTCGATGCTTTCGCTCTTCATGCGCATGCCCATCAGGAATGCGCCGATCTGCGCCTGTGTGCACTGGCCGGTCATGATTTCGCGCATGACGTCGCGCATTTCATCGGTGCTCAGGTCCAGTTGATTCACAACCCGGCCCAGCGCCGTTTTGATATCCATTGCCATGTCGAATTGCCCTTAACCCTGACGGGTGCCGCCGGTCTGCTTGAGGAAGTTGGCGAACAGCTCGTGGCCCTGCTCGGAAAGAATCGACTCAGGGTGAAATTGAACGCCCTCAACGTTAAGGGTTTTGTGTCGCAGGCCCATGACTTCATCGACCGAGCCGTCTTCGAGCTGAGTCCAAGCGGTTAATTCCAGGCAGTCCGGGAGGGTTTCGCGCTTGACCACCAGCGAGTGATAGCGGGTCACTGTCAGCGGATGCTTGAGGCCTTCGAACACGCCTTTGTCTTCATGGATCAGCTCGCTGGTCTTGCCGTGCATGACCTGGCGCGCACGCACCACGTCGCCGCCAAACGCCTGGCCGATTGACTGATGGCCCAGGCAGACGCCGAGCACGGGCAGCTTGCCAGCGAAGTGTTTGATCACGTCAATGGACACGCCGGCTTCGTTCGGCGTGCACGGGCCGGGGGAAACGACAATGCGCTCGGGGTTCAGGGCTTCGATTTCGGCGACGGTCATTTCGTCGTTGCGAATGACTTTGACGTCGGCACCCAGCTCGCCCAGGTACTGCACGACGTTGTAGGTGAAGGAGTCGTAGTTATCGATCATCAGCAGCATGGTGCTTAACCTTTTGAATGACTGACTTTTAACGTGGCCTTCTGTTTTCTGACCGCAGTTGCACGCAGAGGGATCGCAGGAGGGGTTCCGGCGAGGCACTGCAAAACCGAGGCATCAGAAGGCGTATCAATACAGATCCGGCGGGGCCGGCGGGGGAAATAGTCAGGCGCGCCAACGCCAACGGGCGTGGCCCTTGATAACGCGCATCAAGAAGCTGCTGACAATCGACACAGGAAAGGTCTCGTTCATACGTTGCCGCACAGTAGCGTACCGCCGCAGGCCGCGCAATATCGCAGTGCCCGGATGGCGCGGCCCAGAGGCCGATTGGCAGGATTTGAACGCTCGCAAGGTGCAGATTGCAGCGTGGAAGGCGGTACAGAATATTTGCCGTGAATGCCACAGCATCGTGGGTGATTTGTGTCGCGGCTGCTACCTTCTCGTACAGCACTAAAACAATAAGGGATGCCCCCATGCTCAAAGCCACACTGCGCTGGCCGTTCGCGGCTTGCCTGCTCTCGCTCGCTTGCTCCTCGGCCCTGGCCGCCTCTTCCCCCTATTCAACGATGATCGTGTTCGGCGACAGCCTCGCCGACGCCGGACAGTTCCCCGATGCGGGCGGACCACCGGGCGCCACCTTGCGCTTCACCAACCGCACCGGCCCGACGTACCTGAACGGCAGCGGAGAGGCATTCGGTCTGAACTCATCAACGTTGCTGGGCGGAATGCTTGGCGTGGCGCCCGGTGATTTGCAGGCGTCGACCTCCACCGTTCGCGCGGCGCAAGGGTTGGCGGACGGCAATAACTGGGCCGTGGGCGGCGACCGGACCGATCAGATCCTCGCGGCGATCACCACCCAATCACAGGTTGCCAACACCGATGCGTCGACGGGCGTCACGACGGTGTTCCGGACACGACCCGGTTATCTGGTTGAAAACAGCTCGCGGGCTGACCCGAACGCCCTTTACTACCTGACCGGGGGCGGCAACGACTTCCTTCAGGGCCGGGTGCTGAGTGCGGGACAGGCCGTCAACGCTGCCAACAACCTGGCGAACGGCGCACAAATCCTGTCCCAGGCCGGCGCGCGTTACATCATGGTCTGGCTGCTGCCGGACATCGGCCGCACACCCGCTGTATTCGGCACGCCATTACAGGGGCCATCGACGTTGCTGAGCGGGGTGTTCAACCAGCAGTTGGTCAATCGGCTGGGGCAAATCGATGCCGAAGTCATTCCGCTCAATGTCCCGGGGCTCATACGTGATGTCCTGACCGACCCGGCGCGCTACGGGCTGGCGGCCGATCAGAACTTGGTTGGCACCTGTTTCAACGGCAACAACTGCACCGCCAACAGCGTCTACGGGATTGGCGGCCTGACGCCGGATCCGACCAAGCTGCTGTTCAACGACGGCGTGCATCCGACCGTGGCGGGTCAGCGATTGATCGCCGATTACGGGTATTCGATTCTGTCCGCACCGTGGGAGACCACCCTGCTGCCGGAAATGGCCAACGGTACGTTGCGCGCGCAGCAGGATGAACTGCGCAGTCAGTGGCTGGCGGACTGGGGCAACTGGCAGAACGTTGGTGAATGGCGCGCCATCGTCGCCGGCGGCGGTCAGAAAATGGATTTCGACGCGCAAAGCAATTCCGCCAGCGGCGACGGTCATGGCTACAATCTCACAGTGGGTGGCAGCTACCGCTTCGCCGAGGATTGGAGAGCCGGCCTGGTTGCGGGCGCTTACCGGCAAACCCTCGAAGCCGGTGCCAAGGACTCGGACTACAAACTCAACAGCTATATCGCGACCGCGTTCGTGCAATATCAGGCGCAACACTGGTGGGCGGACCTGGCAGCTTCGGGCGGAAAACTCGACTACGACAACCTCAAGCGCAAGTTCGCGTTGGGCATCAGCGAAGGCGCGGAGAAAGGCGACACCGACGGCGACCTGTGGGCAATCAGTGGCCGCGTGGGCTTTGATCTGGCCGAGCAAAGCAGTCGCTGGCATTTCTCGCCGTTCATGAGCGCCGACTATTCCCATGTCAATGTCGATGGCTATTCGGAGAACAGTGCTCGCGCGACGGCACTTAATTACGACGACCAGACGCGCAAGTCGAAACGGTTAGGCGCGGGGCTGCAAGGCAAGTTCGACGTCACGCCGCAGACTCAAGTGTTTGGCGAAGTGGCCCATGAGCGCGAGTTCGACACCGATCAGCAGGACGTGACCATCGCGCTGAACAGCGTGCCGGGCGTGGACTTTGATCTGAAAGGCTATGACCCCCAGCGCAGTCTGAATCGTGCAAGCGTGGGCCTGAGCCAGAAACTGGCGCCGGACCTGACGCTGCGGGCGGGCTATAACTGGCGCAAGAACGATGACGTGACGCAGCAAGGGGTGAATCTGGCGGTGAGTCTGGATTTCTGACGCACTTAAAACATGTCGGAGCGGCCCGGGTGGCGCTCCACCTGCTCGCGAAGGTTTCGTTGAGCACGCTAAAGATTTAGCTGCGCGGAATCAGCGTTCGCGAGCAAGCTCACTCCTACAACGGATTTGTGTTCGGCATAAAAAACGGCGCCCCGTGCGCCGTTTTCATGAGCAGACCAACCATCAAGCCTCAGGCGTCTGCTGCGCCAGGGCTACCGCTCGGAACATGGCGCGGCGCTTGTTGAGGGTTTCTTCCCACTCCAGCGCTGGCACAGAGTCGGCGACAATCCCGCCACCGGCCTGCACGTGCAGCTCGCCGTTCTTGATCACCGCGGTACGAATGGCAATCGCGGTGTCCATGTTGCCGTTCCAGGCAAAGTAGCCCACGGCGCCGCCGTACACACCACGCTTGACCGGCTCCAGCTCGTCGATGATTTCCATCGCACGAATCTTCGGCGCGCCCGACAACGTGCCCGCCGGCAAGATGGCCCGCAGCGCGTCCATCGCCGTCAGGCCGCTTTTCAGCTGACCGGTGACGTTGGACACGATGTGCATGACATTCGAATAACGCTCGATGACCATCTTCTCGGTGAGCTTCACCGAGCCGACTTCCGAAACGCGCCCAGTGTCGTTGCGTCCCAGATCGATGAGCATCAGGTGCTCGGCAATCTCTTTGTCATCGGACAGCAGATCGACTTCCAGCGCGTGATCTTCTTCTTCGGTGGCGCCACGGGGACGCGTCCCGGCAATCGGGCGCACGGTGATCAAGTTGTCTTCGACCCGCACCAGCACTTCCGGCGAACTGCCGACGACATGGAAGTCGCCGAAGTTGAAGAAGTACATGTACGGCGTCGGATTGAAGCACCGCAGCGCGCGATACAGGTCGATCGGGGCGGCGCTGAAGTCGATGGACATGCGCTGGGACGGTACGACTTGCATGCAATCGCCCGCCAGGATGTATTCCTTGATGGTGTCGACGGCTTTTTCATAATCCGACTGGGTGAAGCTGGATCGGAACACCGGATCCGCCGCCTGCGGACGGGTCAGGTCCAGCCCACGACGGGGCGTGATCGGCTGGCGCAATTTCTCCATCAACGCTTCGAGTCGCGCCAGGCCATCTTCGTAGGCTTCAGGCTCAGCCGGATCGACCAGCACGATCGCGTGCATCTTGCCAGCCAGGTTATCGAATACCACAACGGCATCGGACACCATCAGCAGAATATCCGGCACGCCCAACGGATCAGGATTGGGGCACTTGCCCAGACGCGGCTCTACATAACGCACGCAGTCATAACCGAAGTAGCCCACCAGGCCGCCATTGAAGCGTGGCAGACCGGCGATGGTCGGAACGTTATAGCGGGCCTTGAAGGTCTCGACGAAGTCCAGCGGGTCTTTGACTTCCAGGCGCTCGATCTCGACGCCGTCGTGGGTCACGCTGACGGTATGGTCATGCACGCGCATGACGGTGCGGCATGGCAGCCCGATGATCGAATAACGCCCCCACTTCTCCCCGCCCTGCACCGACTCAAGCAGATAGGAGTTGGGCTCGTCAGCCAGCTTCAGATAGATCGACAGCGGCGTATCGAAGTCGGCCAGGGTTTCGTAGGCAAGGGGAATGCGGTTGTAGCCTTCAGCGGCCAAACGCAGGAATTCTTCGCGGGTCATATCAGCCTCGTGGTCTGAGGGAAAACGGTCAGGGATGCAAACGCGCCGGGGCTCCGGCCAGATTCAAGTCAGGCGCGCCAACGCCAGCGGGCCAAGGCCTTGATGACTTTCATCCAGAGTTTGCGAGTGACCACCACGATGGATTCTCTAAAGGAGGGAGACTTGAGGTCGGGCAACGTTATCTCAGCGCCTTGCGCTAAGCAACCGGCAGAACTGCCCGGAATCAGCATGCGCAAATCGTCGATGACCAGTGCCGGTGACTCTTCCGCGATCGGGCGTCCGTGGTTGTAGCCGTAACTCAGCGCCACACAGGCCACACCCGCCGCTTTCGCCGCCAGCACGTCGTTGCGCGAGTCACCCACGAACAGTGACTGCGACCTCGGTACGCCGGCCATTTTCATGACAAAGAACAGTGCCGCCGGGTCGGGTTTCTGCTGCGGCAGCGTGTCGCCCCCCACGATCCAGCGAAAGAACCGGCCGAGCTTCAGGTCATCCAGCAAGGGCGCAACAAAGCGCTCCGGTTTGTTGGTAATCAGCGCCATCTCGACGCCCATCTTCTGCAGCCATTTCAGGGTTTCCCGCACGCCAGGGTAGACCTTGGTCAGCGCGTGACTGCCGCTGTAGGCCTCCATGAAAATCGCCAGCGCAGCCTCCGTGGACTCTTCATCCACGGCGGTGTGATCCATGCCGTTCGCCAACGCGCGGCGTACCAGCACGCGCACACCGTTGCCGATCCAGTCACGTACCCGTTCGATTCCTGCCGGCGGCCGGCCAAGCTGGATCAAGGTTTTATCCACAGCTGCAGCCAGATCCGGCACGGAGTCGACCAGCGTGCCGTCGAGGTCGAACATGATCAGCTTGGGCAGTCGGCCCGGAAACAGCTGCTCGAAGCCGCTGGTCAACGGGCCAACGCCAGTTCTGCGTGCATCTTCGCAATGACTTCGCGGTAATCAGGCGCGTTGAAAATGGCCGAGCCTGCGACGAAGGTGTCGGCACCGGCTGCGGCGATCTCGCGGATGTTGTTGACGTTGACGCCGCCGTCGATCTCCAGACGGATGTCGCGACCGGACGCGTCAATGAGTGCGCGGGCCTCGCGCAGCTTGTTGATCGTGCCGGGGATGAATTTCTGACCGCCGAAGCCCGGGTTGACGCTCATGAGCAGAATCATGTCGACCTTGTCCATGACGTATTCGAGCAGGTTCAGCGGGGTCGCCGGGTTGAACACCAGACCCGCCTTGCAGCCGCCTTCGCGGATCAGTTGCAGAGAGCGGTCGATGTGCTGGGTTGCTTCCGGGTGGAACGTGATGAAGGTTGCCCCGGCTTCGATGAAGTCGCCGATGATGCGATCCACCGGGCTGACCATCAGGTGAACGTCGATGGGCGCGGTGATGCCGTATTTGCGCAATGCCGCGCAGACCATCGGTCCGATCGTCAGGTTGGGGACGTAGTGGTTGTCCATGACGTCGAAGTGGACGATGTCGGCGCCAGCGGCCAGGACGTTGTCGACTTCCTCTCCCAGGCGGGCGAAATCGGCGGACAGAATCGAAGGAGCAATAGCGAAGGGCTGCATGACGCACCTTTTATGAGCGAAATCACGGTGGCGCGCATTGTACTCCAAGAGTTTGAAACGTGCGTTGGGTCGCACGAGAGTGATTCGAGCGGCGTGACTCACGGGTGCGTCAACGGCACAAGGCCCGGTGCGACAGCATTGCGCACCGGGCCCAGGCTTGATTCAGGGATTCAGAATCAAAAGAGACGGCTGAAACCTTACAGGGTCTCGACCAGCAGACGAGGACGCGAGCTCAGGGCATAACGGGCCAGACCAAAGCTCAACGCCGCGCCGATGATCAGCATGAAGAACGTGCCCCACGCCGCCTTGGCGACCTGCTTGGCCGCAACATCCGCCGCTTCACGGGCCTGTTGCTCAGCTTGCTGCTTGAGCTCCGCCACTTTGGCCGCGGCTTGCTGATAGGCCTGGGCATAGTTGTCGACGATCTGCTGCGCCTCGGCTTTGCTCTTGCCGGTGCGGGCCGTAACGATGTTGACCAGCGCGTCCTTGTCGGCAGCTTTCAAGGCCGGTTCGCCGGCTTTCTGGACGCGATCAAACCACTGCTTCAACTGATCGCCGGCCTGGGTTGGATCGGTAGACGCCTGCTCTGCAGTCTGCTTGGCATCGGCGCCAGCCACGTCAGCTTTCTGATCCAGCTTCGAAGGATCCAGCTCTGGCTTGCCGGACTGCTTCAGCGTGGTGTCCAGCTGTGATTTCAGGCTGTCCCAATCCAGGCTGATGCCGTTCTTATCCAGCTGTTGCTTGATGCTCTGGCCCACACCGGGTGCGGCCGCAGCCACGCCGTCGGCCGCCAGGGAAATACCCTTGCCGGCGATGTTGCCGGCAGTGCCGACGAGCGAGCCGGCTAGCGACGCGAGGAGCCAGGTGGTCAGCAACGTGCTGACCGTCCAGCTGAGCAAACCATGCAGACCACCACGGTCCGGCGCAGTACGACCCGACACCCAGGCACCGGCGGCAATGGCCACCAGGGTACTGATGAACAACCAAGCGCCGGCGCCCTTGCCGAAACCGCTGAGCGGGTTGCCTTGAGCCATCGGATCAAGCGCGCCCGCGCCGATCGCCGTGCCAAGCACGCTGAGCACCAGATAGGTCACCAGCGTGATTGCCGCACCAGCGAACACCGATCCCCAAGACACTCGAAACGGCGAAGCGCTGCCCAGAACAGCAGATGTTGCGTAGGTCGAAGCCATGAAAATTTCCTCTGGTGCAGGGGGTGCACATCAGGCGTGCAACCGACGTATCAGTGCAAATGCACCACCTGCGTTGATAAGGGCAAGCCTGCGAGGGCGGACTCACCGCGTCTTATGAGACGTGAAACCAGTTTGATCAGCGCGTTGAGAGCTGTGATGGCGCATTTGCACCGCTTCGGCTGGTGCATTCGCACCGACCCTCGCAAGCACGGCTGCACTAAGCTGCAGCACTAAGCTTTTGCCAGCCGGTCCGATAGCGTGGAGCGCCCGGCTGATCGAAGCCCGACCGCATTGAGACGTCAGGAGAGCAAGCATGTCAGAGGCCATCCTCGCCAGAGAAACCAACCGCCGCCAGTTGCAGCAGATCATCTCGGGTCTGTCGGACGGGGTGATGTTGGTGGAGGTCGATCAGACCATCATCTGGGCCAACGAAGCGGCGCTGCTGATGCACGGGGTCGAAGAGATCAGCGAACTGGGCGCCAACGGCGAGGCCTATCGCGAAAAGTTTTCCCTGCGTTATCGCAACAATCATCCGCTGGACGTTGACCAATATCCGATCAGCCGCGTGGCGGCAGGCGAGGTGTTCAGCGACGTGCTCATCGAGGTCAGCAAGATCGGTGAAGAAGAGGAGCGCAGCTGGGTCCATCGCGTTCGCAGCATGGTGCTTGAGGACAGCACCGGCACTCCCGAATCGCTGGTGCTGATCCTCGCCGACGCAACGGAGTGGGCCGGCGCCGAGCAGCGCTTCGAAAAGACCTTCAACGCCAACCCCGCCCCCGCCGTGATCTGCCGCCTGAGTGATCTGCGCTTCATCAAGGTCAATCAGGGCTTTCTGGAAATGACCGGGCACTCGAGAGAGAACGTGATTGGCCGCTCGGTGTACGAGGTGGACGTGCTGGAAAATGCCGAGCGCAAGGACCTCGCCATCGAGCGTCTGAATCAGGGCGCGACCATCCCGCAGATGCAGGCCGAACTGAAGCTGCCGGAGGGCGGTACCAAACTGGTCATCGTCGCCGGGCAGCCGCTGGACATGAACGAAGAAGATTGCATGCTGTTTTCGTTCACCGACCTTGAGCCGAGACGCAAAGCCGAAACCGCGCTGCGCCAGAGCGAAGAGCGTTTTGCCAAAGCGTTCAAGCTGACGCCGGTGCCGACACTGGTGTGTACAGCCGATCGGCAACAGATCGTCGAAGCTAACGAGGCGTTCTTCAGCACACTCGGTTACACCCCCCAGGAGCTGATTGGCCGGACTGTCGCGGAGTTAGGATTCATTGAGGACGGCGCGGTGATGGACGGGCTGTTCAACGTCCTGGAAACCACCGGCCGCGTCGACGGGCTCGACCTGAAGGTCCGCAAGAAAGGCAGCGAGTCGCTGGACTGCGTGCTGGCCGCTGACACGGTGACGATTCAAGACAACGCCTGCTACCTCTTCGTACTGATGGACATTACCGAGCGCAAGCGATCCGAGCTTGAGCTGGTGGAGGCCATCGAAACAGTTATGCAGGACGCCTCATGGTTCAGCCAGACGCTGATCGAAAAGCTGGCCAATGCCAAGCGGGTCAACAGTCGACAGATGCCCAGCGCTTCATTCACCGACCTGACCGCTCGCGAGCGGGATGTGCTGGGTTTGATCTGTGAGGGGCTGGCGGACAAAGAGATCGCTGCACGGCTGAACCTGGCGCTCAACACCATTCGCAACCATGTCGCGACGGTGTATTCCAAGCTCGACGTGCACAGCCGGGCGGAAGCCATTGTCTGGGCGAGGGAGCGGCACCTGTTCGCCAATCAGGGCAAAAGCAAACGCTGAGTGATGCAAATGCGCCAGTGCCTCTGGTGCATAGTCACCTTCATGGGGTGATGCCCGGGCTCTACGCTATCAGTGTGGCTGACCCTCTGGGTCAGCGAGATATTCATCACGGATACTCATTTCCTGGAGCCAAGATATGAAAAGCGAACAATTGAAAGGCGTTCTGGAGCAGGCAGCTGGCAAGGCCCAAGACGTCTTCGGCAACCTGACCGGTGACGAGCGCACCCAAATGGAAGGCAAGGCGCGTCAAGCGGCGGGTGAGCTGCAGGAACGTTACGGCGATCTGCTGGACGAAGTGGCGACCTTCACCCAGCAACGGCCACGTACCACGCTAATGGTGCTCGCCGGCCTGACGCTGACCGTCGGCTGGTTGCTGGCCCGTCGTCGCGGTTGACGTTCCTGGCCTGGCCAGCCGGATCAATAGGCCGCGCGGTAGATTTTCTCGATGTCGGCGGCGGTCAGTTTCCGCGGGTTGTTGCGCATGAGGCGATCGATCTTGCTGGCCTCCTCAGCCATCGCGGAAATGGCGTCTTCGGGCACATTGAAGCTGCGCAGGCCAGACGGGATTTCCACCGCTGCGCACAAGTCGGCCATGGCTTTCACGGCCAGATCGGCGGCGTCCCTGTCGCTCAAATGTGCGACGCGGACGCCCATCGCGTCGGCAATGTCGCGCATCCGTTCGACGCAGGCCAGTTTGTTCCACTCCATCACGTAGGGCAGCAGCAGCGCGTTGCTGACGCCGTGAGCGATGTTGAAACGCCCTCCCAGCGGATACGCCAGCGCATGCACCGCGCCAACCCCGGCATTGCCGAACGCCATGCCGGCCATGAGGCTGGCGGTGGCCATGTCTTCTCGCGCTTGCAAGCTGGACGGATTGGCGTAGGCCTTGGGCAGCGCTTTGACGATCAGCTTGATGGCGCCCAACGCGATGGCGTCGGTGATCGGCGAGGCATTCACCGAAATGTAGGCCTCGATGGCGTGCACCAGGGCATCGACTCCGCTGGCTGCCGTAACACTGCGCGGACAGGTCAGGGTCATCAACGGGCTGACCAGCGCGACGTCCGGCAACAGGTGATCGCTGACGATGCCTTTCTTCAGCTGAGCCTGTTTGTCCGAAAAGATCGCCACGTTGGTGACTTCCGAACCGGTGCCGGCGGTGGTCGGGATGGCAATCAGCGGCGGGCCTTTGCGTCTGACCAGATCAACGCCGAACAACTCGGCCAGCGGCCCTTCGTGGCCGGCGAACGCGGCGACGCCTTTGGCGATGTCAATAGCACTGCCGCCGCCTACACCGATCAGGCCGTCATGACCGCCGTCACGGTAGGCCCGGGTGCAGTCTTCAACGATAGAGATTTCTGGCTCGGGTTTGACCTGATCAAACAAGCCATACCGACGGCCGCCCAATTGGGCCAGCGCGAGATCGACCGTTCCGGATTTGACCAGGATTGCGTCGGTGACGATCAGCGGGTTTTGAACGTTGAGCCGGGTCAGCTCGGCCGACAACTGCTCGATGGCAGCCGGGCCGGTGATCAGTTTGTTGGCTATTTTGAAGGCAGAAACACTCATCGGGCTCGTCCTTTAAGTTGTTGTTGGAGACGTGGCTCTTTTACAAGGCAGGGTCAGCATGCGGTGAGTGAAACATAGACCGGATCGTGGGATGCGTCAGTTTTGCGGTGAAGCGGGGGAGTTAGATGGCATTTGTGGGACCGGCTTTAGCCGGGAAGAGGCCCTTGTGTGCGCTATTAATCTTGCGGCGCGGCACCCGACGCCTTCCCGGCTAAAGCCGGTCCTACCATTCGCGGCCCGGTCAGTTCCTGCGGCGGGGATTGATCATTCCACCGCCGTGCGCAGTTTCTCGCTGCGACCACGCAGCCATTCCAGCACCAGCAGCAGCACCACCGAGAAGCCGATGAGCAAGGTGGCGGCGGCGGCAATCGTCGGGCTGAGGTTTTCGCGGATGCCGCTGAACATCTGCCGGGGCAAGGTCGCCTGGCCCGGGCCTGCGAGGAACAGCGTGACCACGACTTCATCGAACGAGGTTGCGAAGGCGAACAGCGCCCCGGAGATCACACCCGGTGCAATCAGCGGCAGGGTCACACGCCGAAACGCCGTGGTGGGCGAAGCGCCCAGACTCGCCGCTGCGCGCACCAGGTTGTAATTGAAGCCCTGCAACGTGGCCGACACCGTAATGATCACGAACGGCACACCCAGCACGGCGTGCACCAGGATCAGCGAGATGTAGCTGTTGCCCAGCCCCAGCGGCGCAAAAAACAGGTAGCTCGCCACCCCGACAATCACCACCGGCACCACCATCGGCGAAATAACCAGCGCCATTACCAGCGCCTTGCCGGGGAAGTTGCTACGCGTCAGACCGATGGCCGCCAACGTCCCGAACCCCATCGCCAGCACCGTGGCGGCTGGCGCGACGATCAGGCTGTTCTTCAGGGCGCGCATCCACTCGGCCGAGCCGAAAAAGTCCTGATACCAGTGCAGCGAAAAGCCCTGCAGCGGGTAGACCAGAAAGCTGCCGGAGTTGAACGACAGCGGCACGATCACCAGCACCGGCAGCACCAGAAACAACAGAATCAAGCCGCACAGCGTGCGCAGCGTGTAATGCCAGACCCGCTCGATGGGCGAGGAATAAGGGCTCAACATGGTCGGTCTCCTCAGCTCAGACGCAGGCGGCTGGCGCCGACCAGCCAGTTATAGATCAGGTACAGCACGACGGTCGCCAGCAGCAACAACCCGCCCAGCGCCGTCGCCATGCCCCAGTTGATGCTGGTGTTGGTGTAGAACGCCACAAAATAACTGACCATCTGGTCGTTCGGGCTGCCCAGCAGCGCCGGGGTGATGTAGTAACCGATGGCGAGAATGAACACCAACAGACAGCCCGCGCCGACACCGGCGTAGGTCTGCGGGAAATACACGCGCCAGAAACTCGCGAACGGGTTGCAGCCCAGTGAGATCGCGGCGCGCATGTAGGTCGGCGAGATGCCTTTCATCACGCTGTAGATGGGCAGGATCATGAACGGCAGCATGATGTGCACCATCGAGATGTAAACGCCGACCCGGTTGAACACCAATTCCAGCGGTTTATCGATGATGCCCATGGCCATCAGCGCGCCGTTGATCAGGCCGCTCGATTGCAGCAACACAATCCAGGCGGCGACGCGCACCAGGATCGACGTCCAGAAGGGCAGCAGGACCAGAATCATCAACAGGTTGCTCTGCCGTGCAGGCAGATTGGCCAACAGGTATGCCAGCGGATACGCCAGCAGCAGGCAAATCACGGTGATCACCAGGCCCATCCAGAAGGTGCGGGCGAAGATGTCGATGTAAATCGCCTGATCGGGTGTCGCTGGCGCCACTTCACCGAGGTCATCGATGCGGTGGTCGACAGCGGCCAGCAAATAATAGGGGGTGAAGCTTGAGGTGTTGCGGCGGATCGCCTGCCAGTACGCGGGATCGCCCCAACGTTCATCGATGGCTTCCAGCGCCTCCTTATAAGAAGCCGGTTCTTCCTTGAAAGGCATGGCGCGGGCCGTTTTCGCCAAGAGACTGCGGTAGCCCGCCAACTCCTGGTTCAAGCGCTTGGACAGATCACCCAGCGTCTGATTCTTGCGCGCTTCGCCCAGGTCCTGGCTCGCAGCTTTGTACACCGCGTCCGGCGGCAGCCCCTTGCTGTCCCATTTCGCCACTTCGACCACAGTGAGCGGCATGCCACCCACCACTTCCGGGTTGCTGACGCTTTTGTAGAGCAGTGCCGCGATTGGCACGAGAAACACCAGCAACAGGAAGATCACCAATGGCGCGATCAACGCCTGAGCCTTCCAGCGATTGACGCGCTCGGCACGGGCCAGGCGTTGCTTCAGGGTCGGGCTGGCGCCTTCAGTCAGGGGCACGGCGATGGCCATAGTGAACTCCGAAATCTTTGAACAAAGAGCGCGTCCTCTGCCCTGCTTTCAGACAGGTCAGACGACGCACCCGGATCTAACTCACAACGAAGCGCTTACTGGGCAGTGCTCTTATTTGGCGGCCCAAGAGTTGAAGCGCTGTTCCAGCGACTCACCGAAGTCGGCCCAGAATTTCACGTCGATCTGCACCTGATCCTTGATGTTCTCAGGGGTGGTCGGCATGTTTTTCAGGGTGTCAGCGCTCAGCAACGGGACCGCGCCAGTATTGGCCGGGCCGTAGGCGATGTTTTCGGAATAGGTCTTTTGCTGCTCTGGCTTGAGGGAGTAAGCGATGAACTTCTTCGCTTCTTCGGCGTTTTTTGCGCCCTTCGGAATGGCCCATGCGTCGAAGTCATACACGCCGCCGGTCCAGACCACTTTCAGGTTGCTCTCTTTCTGCACGGCAGCGATGCGACCGTTGTAGGCCGAGCTCATCACGACGTCGCCCGATTGCAGATATTGAGGCGGCTGTGCGCCCGCTTCCCACCACTGAATGCTTGGCTTGAGCTTGTCGAGCATCTTAAAGGCGCGGTCCTGGCCTTCCTTGGTCGCCAGCACTTTGTAGACGTCCTTCGGCGCAACGCCGTCGGCCATCAGGGCAAATTCCAGGGTGTATTTGGCGCCCTTGCGCAGGCCACGTTTGCCCGGGAATTTCTCGGTGTCCCAGAAATCAGCCCAACCGGTTGGTGCGGATTTCAGCTTGTCGGCGTTGTAGGCCAGCACGGTGGACCAGACGAAGAAGCCTACGCCGCACTCGGAAATTGCGCCCTTGACGTAGCTGTCCTTGTTGCCGAGATCGACCGAGGCCAGCGACTCGAACATGTCTTCGTCACAGCCACGGGACAGCTCTGGCGACTCCACCTCCACCAGATCCCAGGTCACGCTCTTGGTGTCGACCATGGCTTTGACCTTGGCCATCTCACCGTTGTATTCGCCAGCGATGATCTTGCCGTTGCCGGCTTTTTCCCACGGCGCGTAGAAGGCCTTTTCCTGGGCCGCCTTGTTCGCGCCACCGAAGGAGATGACCGTCAGGTCCGCTGCCATGGCTTGCGCCGCGCACATCATGCCGACCGATAAGGCGGTGAGCTTCAATGTCTTGAGCATCAGTTTTTCTCTCCACGAACAATGTTGGTTAAGCGATGGGGCGATTTGGCTCGCCTCTGGGTTCTTCGGTTGACGCGTAACGCGGGTGTATCAATGTGCATCAAGCAACGGGTCCAGCGCGCGCGCGTGCTCGACCTGCCATCCAATGGGCACGACATCGCCAACGCTCAGCGCCGGATCCAGCTCGGCGATGGGCTGCTTGACAAAGAAATCGGTTTTCCCAGCCACTTCCAGGCGCACTCGCACGTGGTCGCCCAGGTAGATGAATTCGGCAACACGGCCGGAGAAGCGGTTGACGCAACTCTCGCTGCGGCCGTTGAGGTTTACGCGCTCGGGACGAATAGAGAGCGTGACCGGGCTGCCGGTGGCACCGACGTTGATCGCCAGCGCTTCGACTTTTTCGCCGCGTGCCAGGCCCACTACACAACGGTCGCCGCTCTGGCTGAGCAAGGTGCCGTTGATGCGGTTGTTCTCGCCGATGAAGTTCGCGACGAAGGTGTTTTTCGGCTCTTCGTAGAGGGTGCGCGGCGGGGCGATTTGCTGGATCTCGCCTTGGTGGAACACCGCGACGCGGTCGGACATGGTCAGCGCTTCGCCCTGATCGTGGGTGACGTAAACAACGGTCACGCCCAGTCGCTGGTGCAGATGCTTGATTTCCATCTGCATGTGCTCGCGCAGTTGCTTGTCGAGCGCACCGAGGGGTTCGTCCATCAGCACCAGCTGCGGCTCGAACACCAGCGCGCGGGCCAGTGCCACCCGTTGCTGCTGGCCACCCGACAACTGCGCGGGGTAGCGATGGGCGAAGGTGCCGAGCTGGACCATGTCGAGGGCACGTTTGACCTTTTCGGCCACGTCGGTCTTGCTCATGCCGCGCACCGACAGCGGGAACGCGAGGTTCTCAGCGACCGTCATGTGCGGGAACAGCGCGTAGTTCTGGAACACCATGCCGATGTCGCGTTTGTGCGGCGGCACGTTGTTGATCGAGCGACCGGCCAGCAGGATCTCGCCGGCGGTTGGCGTCTCGAACCCGGCGAGCATCATCAGGCTGGTGGTTTTGCCGGAGCCGGACGGCCCGAGCAGGGTGAGGAATTCGCCTTTGCAGATATCCAGGTTGAGGTCTTTGACGATCAGGGCTTCGCCGTCGTAGCTCTTTTGCACACCGCGAAAGCTGACCAGAACATCACTCGCCCCAGCGCTTGAATCGACGTTGCTCATTGCCCACACCTATGTTTGATCCACCGTAGGGATCAAACATAGATGAGCCTGAAGGCCGCGCAAATCGGGGCGTGAGAGAGAATGACCTAGGTGGGGTGGAAGGTTTCGGGTAGGGATTGCCCTACAGGGATGGCGGGGATAGGTATGTCGCCCGGAAGTTATTTATGGCCTGGTCTGGCGTCTTCGCGAGCAAGCTCACTCCTACAAGGGGATCGCAATAACCTGTAGGAGTGAGCTTGCTCGCGATAGCGTTTTACGAAGCACCACAGGAAGTCGTTTTTAGACACGCAATCAAACCAACTTGTGCTCCATCGCATACTTCACCAGCTCGGCCAGCGAATTGATTTTCAGCTTCTGCATCAGGCGCGCCTTGTGGGTGCTGATGGTCTTGCTGCTCAGCGCCAGTTGCTGGGCGATGTCGTTGACGTTCGCGCCCTGGGCCAGGCGCTCGAACACCGAGAACTCGCGCTCGGACAACAATGAGTGCAACGGCCGGCTGTCCGTCAGACCGACCTCAAACACCATGCGATCGGCCAGGTCCGGGTCGATATAACGCCCGCCCGCAGCCACCCGCCGGATCGCCGTCAGCAGCAACGCGGGGTCGCTGTCTTTGGTCGCGTAGCCGGCGGCGCCGACCTTCAAAGCCCGCGCGGCCATTTGCGCTTCATCGTGCATCGACAGCACCAGAATCGCGGGCGGATTGTTCAGCGCGCGAATTCTCGGGATCGCCTCCAGGCCATTGACCCCCGGCATGGAAATATCCAGCAGCACCACCTCGCACGGTACGTGGCGCAAAGCCTCCAGCAACTGCTCGCCATTGCTGGCCTCCCCGACCACCTGCAGATCTTTCGCCAGGCCGATCAGCTGTTTGATGCCCTCGCGGACAATCGTGTGGTCTTCGGCAACCAATACGCGAATCAATGCACGTGCTCCTCAGCGACCGGGTCCAGCGGAATGTGGATGCGCAAGGTTGTGCCTTCTCCGGGCAAGGTGTCCAGATGCAATTGCCCGCCCATGATCAGGACCCGCTCGCGCATGCCCACCAGTCCGAACGACGCCGGACGTTCTGCGCGCTGATCGAAACCCTTGCCGTCGTCGGCGATGCGCATGCATAGCACGCCATCGCTCAGCGTCAGGCTCAGCTCGACCGTGTGCGCTTCGGCATGGCGCATGACGTTGGTCAGCGACTCCTGAAGAATGCGGAACAGCCCGATGGCCGTTGCGTCCGGCAGGCTGGGCAAGTTGTCCGGCACCTGCACCAGGCACGGAATCTGGGTGCGTGCTTCGAAGCGCCGGGCCTGCCATTCAATGGCCGACGCAATACCTGCATCGAGAATCGGTGGCCGCAGTGCGGTCGCCACGTCCCGCACTAACTGGAACAACTGCGCAATCAGGCGCTTCATGCTGTTCAATCGATCACGCAGGCCAGGGTCAAGATCGGCGTAGGCCAGTTCACACATGGACGTTTCCAGCTTGAGCACCGTCAGCATCTGACCCAACTCGTCGTGAACTTCCCGGGCAATGCGGGCCTTTTCTTCTTCGCGCACGGTTTCCAGGTGCGCCGACAGCTCGCGCAACTGCTCGGCCAACACCTGCAAGCGCGCCTCGCTCTCCTGCAGCGCGGCGAGGGACCGCCGCCGTTCGGTCACGTCGGTGATGAACACCACCAGGTACTCGGCGTCGCGAAAACGCAGGAAGCTCAGCGACACATCGGCAGGCAGAATGCTGCCATCGGCGCGCACGCAATTGCTTTCGTAGTTCTGCGGCCCTTCCTCGCTGGAGCGCGCGGTTTTCCACAGATTGAGCCAGCGATCCATGTTCAGCCCCGGCTCGAAATCAATCAGCGGCCGGTCCACCACTCCACCCGGCGCATAACCCAGCATGGTTTCGGCGGCCTGATTGGCGTAGCGCACGTGGCTGTCCCAATTGACCCAGAGAATGCCGACGGTGCTCTGATCGATGGAGAACTGCGCCAGCCGCAATGCCTCCTCCCCTGCCAGACGCCTGGCGATGTCATCCCGGGCGGCGAGTAATTGTTTCTCCAGTTGCTGCTGTTGTTTGCGCTGCCAGTAAACAATCGCCGCGCTGGCGAGGAGCAGGACCAACAGCAGCAGCGCTATGTTCTTCCACAGCCCAGGCGATTCACTGATCTGCGGGTATTTGGGCTGGAGCCACTGCGTATGCAGTTGTTCGAGATCCCGGGCCGGAATAGCGCTCAATGCCTGGCTGATAATCTCGGCGAGCTGCGGCGTGTCACGTCGGGAGGCCACGCGCAGCAGCTGCGGGAAGCCAATGTCGCCAACCACGGCGAGCCCGGCAAACTCGGCTTCGCGGGACAGACGGCTGAGTTGCGCCTCATCGATCACGGCGTATCGCGCCTGCTGACTGAGCAAGAGCTGCAACGCCTGACGCTCCAGCGGCACGCCTTGCAGATTGAGGTGGGTGTAATTGCTGCGCAGGTAGTCAGCGGTGGCGCTGGGCATGCGCACAGCGACGCGCACCTGGCCGTCGAGCTTTTCCAGATCCACCGCGCCGGCGCCGTCACGTTCGCCAACGATCAGTTGCGGAACGCGCATGTACGGATCGGAATACAGCCACAGGCGCAAGCCGGCGGGCGTCTGGGTCAGGCCCGGCGCGAAGTCGATCTGGCCGTCGGCCAAGGCTTTTTCGAGCTCGGCCTGATCGGCATAACTGCGCCACAGCAGCTCCACCTGAAGGGTCTTTGCCATGAGATTGATGAGGTCGACGTTAGCGCCGGACAACTGCTGCGCACGACGATCGAGCTGGGCGTAAGGCGTTTGAAGGACGAGCCCCACACGCAATTGCCCGCGCTGGGTCAGCCAGTCACGCTGCTCGCGGCTCAAGGGGTCGGCCTGCATGGGCGAGGCGACGGCGTAGTGCGACATTGGCAACGCGATCAGCATCAGGCCGATCAAGAGCGCGCGGGTATCGCCGATAACCCGAAGGCACAGCGCACGGATTCTCAAACTGTCGTCTCCATTTCCCTGAATCCCATGCCGATCATGCTCTGTGCCTGTCGCTCGCTGGACGCGGCGATTGCCTGGCCTGACAAACCGCCGTCAACCCATTAGTCTGCCGGAATTGTTTCCGGCCTTTGGAATATTCGATGTCCTACACCCTTCGCGCACTATTTCCTGCGCTGTGCCTGACGCTGATACTACCTTGCTCGTCGCTCGTCATGGCTGCGGATCCGGCGCCGGACAAAGACGCCAAGCCTGCTGAAGCGCCAGTCGAGCGAGCGGCATTGCCGTCTCGCACTGAAGAAGACACCCTGGCGCTGGAGCGTCAGGTGCCACAAGCCGAGCAACAGCAGTTGCAGGCGGGCGACGAGACGTTTCTGGCGTTGTGGAAACCGGCGAATGTCGACGAGCCCAAAGGCGCGGTGATCATCGTGCCGGGGGCCGATGAGTCAGCAGACTGGCCGACTGCGGTGGCACCGTTGCGCCGCAAGTTGCCGGACGTCGGGTGGTCCAGCCTCAGTCTGAGCATGCCGGACGCTCACAATGACGGCGTATTCGCGCGCGCGGCGGATGCTCCGGCTGCGGCCTCTACGGGTGATAAACCCAAGGACGCGCCGGTCAAGGCACCGGATCCTGCAGCCACTGCTGAAGCGGAGGCCGCAGCGGCCGCCGAACAGGCAGCTGCCCAAGCCGAGATGGCCAAGGCCAGCGCCGAGAAAATCTTTACCCGGATCGACAGCGCCGTGACCTTCGCCCAGCAGAACAAAGCCCGGAGCATCGTCCTCCTCGGTCACGGCAGCGGCGCTTATTGGGCGGCGCGTTACATGAGCGAGCGGCCCTCGCCAGCCGTTCAACGCCTGGTCATGGTCACGGCCGTGGACACCGGCAAGGAAACGCCGTCGCTGATGGCGCTGCTGCCCACGCTGAAAGTCCCGACGGCCGACTTCGTCAACAAGGACCGTTCGGTGCCGCGTCAGCAGGCACAAGACCGCCTGGATGCCAGCAAACGAAACAAGAACGCCAGGTTCACCCAAGTGGCGTTGAGCGCCATTCCCGGCAATCCCGCGATGGAGCAAGATCAATTGTTTCGTCGCGTTCGGGGTTGGCTGGAGGGTGACGCCGCGAAGTAACCATTACCGCCTTTGACGCTGCCCATGCGGCGGGCAGCATCCAGACCCAAAGCCTCAGCGAAACCCGCGCCGATCACGAATGACCGCATAGGCGTGGTGCAGCTCGCGGGTCTTCTCGGTGGCATCACGAACCTGTATCTGATTGGCGCCACTGCCAGCGATCTTGTCCGGGTGATGGCGACTGAGCAATCGACGGTAGGCGCGCTTGATCTGCGCTGGTTCCGCATCCGCTTTCACGCCCAGCAAACGCAGCGCATCCTGAAACTCGCCGCCACTGCTGGCGGGAGCACCCCGCGAACGCTGCTCGTCTTCGGTCGATGACAAGCCTTCGACTTTGCCCGCCGGCCAGCCCAGCCATTTGCCCCACAGCACAATCAATTCACGTTCGGTGCGCGACGCCCTGCCATCCGCCCACGCCATGCGCCAACAGGCACGCAACAAACCCTCTGCCGCATGGGGCTGGCTTTTCAGGCGCGTGAGGTGGACGCGCAAATTGTCGCGCCCGTCCTTGCCCCGATTGAACGCCTGAATCGCCCGACGCTGCGCCGCCTCGCTGAGGTCCAGTCGGCGCATTTCCACGCGCGCTTGCTGAATATGCCCGTCGACCACACGGCCATCGCTCTTCGCCAGACGCCCCAGCAGAATGAAAATAAGCTCGTCGTCGCGCGGCACGGTGCGGCCATTGGCACGCTCGCGCATCTCCGCCCAGCTCTGGAAATGCAGCCGCCGATCAAGCGCCTGCCCCAGAAGCGCGCCGAGCATGGCGCCGGGAATGCTGGCAATCAGATACCCGACGCCACCGCCAACCACCGTGAATGGCCACAGCATCTAGGGCTTCACCGCAAGGATCTGCTCGACTTCGGCCAGTCGCTCATGGGTACCGACATCCACCCAGCGGCCGGCAAAACGTTCGCCGGTCACTAGGCCTTTCGCCATGGCGTCACGCAACAGAGGCGCCAGCTTGAACGCGCCTTCGGTGCAGCCCGCGAAGAGTTGCGGGTGCAGCACCGCGATACCGCTGTAGGTCAGGCGCGGCTGATCAGCATCGTCGTGCACGTGCCCGTCGACCAGCGCGAAATCCCCGCCGGGGTGATGCGGCGGGTTGTCCACCAGCACCAGATGGGCGAGCCCCTTGAGCGGCTTCATCAGCACGCTGAAATCGAAATCGACCCAGATGTCTCCGTTGACCACCAGAAACGGCTCGTCGCCCAGAAGCGGCAGCGCACGAAAGATCCCGCCCCCCGTCTCCAGCGGTTCGCCCTCAGGGGAGTAGGAGATATTCAGACCCCACTGGTGACCGTCGCCCAGATGATCTTCGATCTGCTGCCCCAACCACGCGTGGTTGATCACAACGCTCTCGAATCCGGCCGATTTGATTGCGCGCAGGTGATATTCAATCAGTGGAACACCGCCGGCTCGCACCAGCGGTTTGGGCGTGTGCAGGGTCAACGGGCGCAGGCGCTCGCCTTTACCCGCCGCCAGAATCATCGCTTTCATGCGGCCCTCATCAAGACAATCTTCACGTGCAGTCCCTCTTCAATTGCAGTCCATTCCGTTACACAACAGATGCTGGTTTTGCCTGTGTCGGTTTTGTATGGCCAAGGCTGGTCAGCAGATTACTCAGTTCAACCAGCTCCGGGCGTCGCGCCAACACCGCTTCTATATAAGAGAAGAAGCGCGGCACATCGGCGACGTAGCGTGGCTTGCCATCACGATGGCAGATGCGGGCGAAAATACCGATCACCTTCAAATGCCGCTGCACGCCCATCAAATCACTGGCCCGCCGGAATTCATCGAATTCGCCCTGCACCGGGATGCCCGCCGCAGCGGCCTTGTTCCAGTACAGCTCGAGCCAGGCCGCTACGCGCTCCTCCGGCCAACTCAGGAAAGCATCCTTGAACAGGCAGGTGATGTCGTAGGTGACCGGGCCGTACACCGCGTCCTGAAAATCCAGCACGCCAGGGTTTGGTTCGCTGAGCATCAGGTTGCGCGGCATGTAATCACGGTGCACCAACACCTTCGGCTGGGCCAGCGCGCTCTCGATCAGCAAATCGCTGACCGCCTGCCAACTGGCCTGCTGCGCCTGATCGAACTCCACGCCCAGATGACGCTTCACGTACCACTCGGGAAACAGCTCCAGCTCGCGGCGCAGGAGTGCCACGTCGTAACTCGGCAATGGCGCGTCCATCGGCAATTGCTGGTAGGCGAGCAATGCGTCGATCGCGTCAATGAACAGCTGATCCGCGTTTTGCTCGTCGATGACATCCAGGTAGGTCTGACGACCCAAGTCATTCAACAAAAGAAAGCCCTGATTCAGGTCTTCGGCATAAATTTTCGGAACATTAATGCCCGACCCGCTCAATAAATGAGCGATATCCACGAAGGGTTTGCAGTTTTCCTGGGGCGGCGGCGCGTCCATGACAATAAAAGTTCGGCCCTCCCCCTCCCAGCGAAAGTAACGACGGAAACTGGCGTCGCTACTGGCGGCAGTCAACGTGGCCGGGGGAATCAGGCCCCAGCCCTGGGCCTCAAATAACCGCGGGAGCTGCTCATCGAGCCAAACTTTCAGGTGTTGCAGGCGTACATCTTGATCTGGCATTGCAAGGGTCTCCGACGGCGCTAGCCGTCAAGCGGGTCATGCTTTATTATCCGACATCTTTTTCAGCCCATCGAGAGGCGTGCGGCCCCCCCGCGGGCAGATGGCGCGCAGGAAGCCCGGACTAATAAGATGGCATTGAAATCCCCCGCGTTTCGTAAAAAATTTCCGTTGCTCGTAACCGGCAGTTTGCTGGCGATGCAACCCCTGGCCGTCCCGTACGTGGTTGCCGCCGAACAGTATGACTGCTCGGTGTCTGCAACAGGTGCATGGGATTGCTCTCCGAAAACCAACGCAGCCCAGTTGCCTCCGCGCCCCGTGCACGACGCCAACAGTGTTTCGTCCAACAGCAGCACGGCAGATGGGGCTCAGACGACCACCACCTCCGATGGCGAAGTCGTGCCCAAAACGATGCTGGTCACCGAGGCCAAGGGCCGTGGCCTGAAATCGCGCAGCGCCGATTACAGCCACCTTGACTGGGTTCCGCGCGAGAAGCTGACCGCAGCCCAACTGGCCGAGACCGGTCCGTACTGCTCGGGCGCCTACATCGAACCGATCCGTCCGGGCATGGACGACAAGACGCCGAAGAGCGACGCACCGACTTTCATCGGTGCCAAGGCTTCCCGTTATCAGCAGGAAGAACAGGTTGCGACCCTGGCCGGCGACGTCGTCCTGCGTCAGGGCAGCATGCAGGTCGAGGCTGACGAAGCCAGCCTGCATCAGGCCGAGAACCGTGGCGAGCTGAACGGCGATGTCCGTCTGCGCGACAACGGCGCCCTGATCGTCGGTGATCACGCTGAAGTCCAGCTCGACACCGGCGAAGCCAAAGTCGACAACGCCGAGTACGTGCTGCACAAGAACAACGTTCGCGGTAACGCCCTGTACGCTCGTCGTGCCGAGAACGCGATCATCCGCTTGAAGGACGGCACGTACACCACGTGCGAACCGAACAGCAACGCGTGGACCGTTAAGGGCAACAACATCACCCTGAATCCGGCCACCGGTTTCGGTACTGCCACCAACGCCACACTGCGCGTTCATGACATTCCGATCCTTTACACGCCTTACATCTATTTCCCGATCGACGACCGTCGCCAGTCCGGCTTCCTGCCACCGACCATCGGCACGGACAGCGACACCGGCTTCTCGTTGCTCACTCCGTACTACTTCAACCTGGCGCCGAACTACGACGCCACGTTGTACCCGACCTACATGGCCAAGCGCGGCATGTTGCTGGAAGGCGAGTTCCGTTACCTGACCAAGAGCAGTGAAGGTCAGTTCGGTGCGGCTTACCTGAACGACGACAACGACGATCGCAAAAATCAGTCGGACTACAAAGACACCCGCTGGTTGATCAACTGGCAGGATCGAAGTGGTCTGGATTCGCGTCTGACCAGCAAGATCGACTACACCAAAGTCAGCGATCCTTACTACTTCAAGGACCTGAAAAGCGGTCAGGAAGGCGTCAGCACCCACGACTACCTGAACCAGCAGGGCGCGGTCTACTATCGTGGTGATAACTACACCGCGACGCTGAACGCTCAGCAGTATCAGCTGACCACCGTGACCCAGATCACGCCTTATGGCCGCCTGCCTCAGCTCACGCTGAACGGTTCGCTGCCGTTCCAGCCTGCAGGCTTCAAGTTCGATTACGAGACTGAGCTGGTTCGCTTTGATCGCGATTTGAGAACCGGTGGCTACACCAACGAAGACGACGTGACTTCGCCGCGTCTGGACACCAACGTCCGGGGGCTTGCTCGTGCGAACGGCGATCGTCTGAACCTGGCGCCGTCCATCAGCCTGCCGCTGACTGCCAGCTACGGTTTTGTAACGCCCAAGCTGAAGTACGTTTACACCCAGTACGATCTGGACCTGGACTCGCAGGGCAAGAGCACGTTGCTGGCGGATGAGACTTATCACAGCAGCGAAAACCGCAGCGTGCCAATTTTCAGCGTCGACAGCGGCCTGTATTTCGATCGCAACACCAACTGGTTCGGGAAAAACTACCGCCAGACGCTGGAGCCTCGTGCGTACTACCTCTACGTGCCAGAGAAAGATCAAACCGATATCCCGATTTTCGACTCGGGTGAAACCACGTTCAACTACGCCTCGCTGTTCCGCGACAACCGCTTCGTCGGCTCCGACCGTATCGGTGACGAAAACAAACTGTCGCTGGGCGTAACCAACCGCTGGATCGAAGACAACGGTTTCGAGCGTCAGCGTGTCAGCATTGGTCAGGCGGTGTATTTCGCCGACCGTAAGGTGCAACTGCCAGGCATTGCCTACGAAGACCGCAAGGACGCCCAGTCCGACGTGTCGCCTTACGCACTGGAATACGAATATCGCTTCAACCGCGACTGGCGGGCGACGTCGGACTTCAACTGGGACCCGGACAGCCGCAGCACTCGCTCCGGCAGCGCAATGGTTCACTACCAGCCTGAAGACGAGCCGGGCAAGATCATCAACGCCGGCTACCGCTATCGCAACGACCAGGTTCGTTACGACCAGACTACAGGTCGCTGGAGCGTAGGTGGGGGTGACTACACCTATCCGGATGGCACCGTCATCAAGGACTACTACAAGATTCAGCAACATGACTTCTCGGTCATCTGGCCTGTGGTTCCGCAGTGGAGCGCCATCGCTCGCTGGCAGTACGACTACAACCGTGACCGCACCCTCGAAGCCTTTGGTGGTTTTGAATATGACAACTGCTGCTGGAAGCTGCGTCTGATCAACCGGTACTGGGTCGACTATGACGAGTCCACCCAAGAGATACCGCAGAACGAGAAAGGCGACCGCGGCGTCTTCCTACAAATCGTGTTGAAGGGACTTGGCGGCGTCGTTGGCCAAAAAGTTGAAAGCTTCCTCGACAAAGGCATCCAAGGTTATCGTGAACGTGAAGACCAAGCTTTCTGATTGTCTGCGCCCGCTGATGCTGGGCGCGCTGCTTATCGGTACTGTTGCGCACGCTGAAGTGCGCACCATCGACAAGGTAGTTGCCATCGTCGACAACGACGTGGTCATGCAAAGCCAGCTCGACCAGCGCACCCGTGAGGTTCAGCAAACCATCGCCAAGCGCGGGCAGGGTGTTCCGCCTGCCAGCGCGCTGGAGTCTCAGGTCCTGGATCGTCTGATCCTGGAAAACCTGCAGATCCAGATCGGCGAACGCTCCGGCATTCGCATCAGCGATGAAGAACTGAATCAGGCGGTTGCAACCATCGCTCAACGCAACAACATGAGCGTTGACCAGTTCAAGGCTGCGCTGACCCACGACGGGCTGTCCTACACCAGCGCACGTGAGCAGATCCGCCGGGAAATGATCATCAGCCGTGTGCGTCAGCGTCGGGTTGCCGAACGTATTCAGGTCTCGGAGCAGGAAGTGAAGAACTTCCTCGCTTCCGACCTGGGCAAGGCTCAGTTCTCCGAAGAATTCCACTTGGCCAACATCTTGATCCCGACGCCGGACAGCGCGACGTCGGATCAAATTCAGGCCGCTGCAGCCAAAGCCAAGGACCTCTACGGCAAGCTGCAACAGGGTGCGAACTTCGAGCAGATGGCAATCGCGTCGTCGGCCAGCGAAAGTGCTCTGGACGGTGGTGACATGGGCTGGCGTAAAGCCGCTCAGTTGCCGCCTCCGTTTGGTGACATGCTGTCGTCGATGCGTCCGGGCGAGGTCACCCCTCCTGCGCGTACACCGGGCGGCTTCATCATTCTCAAGCTGCTGGAAAAACGCGGCGGCGAGACTCAGACCCAGATGCGCGACGAAGTCCACGTTCGTCACATCCTGATCAAGCCAAGCGAAATCCGCAGCCCAGCCGAGACCAAGCTGCTGGCGCAACGTATCTACGACCGGATCCAGAATGGCGAAGACTTCGGCGAACTGGCGAAGAGCTTCTCTGAAGATCCAGGTTCGGCGCTCAACGGCGGCGACATGAACTGGGTTGACCCGCGTTCGCTGGTTCCGGAGTTCCGCGACGTCATGAACGAGACACCTCAGGGTGTCGTGTCCAAGCCGTTCGAGACTCAATTCGGCTGGCACGTTCTGGAAGTCCTCGGCCGTCGCTCGACTGACAGCACCAGTCAGGCCCGTGAGCAACAGGCGATGACTGTGCTGCGTAACCGCAAGTACGACGAAGAGCTGCAAACCTGGCTGCGTCAGATCCGTGATGAAGCCTACGTCGAGATCAAGCTCCCCGGAGCTGATCAGGCGGCCAAGTGAAACCCCAGCGTTTCGCCCTGACACCCGGCGAGCCGGCCGGCATCGGTCCCGACCTTTGCCTGCTGCTCGCCGCGCAGTCCCAGCCCCATCCCCTGATTGCCATTACCAGCTGCGACCTGCTCACCGAGCGGGCCGTCCAGCTGGGTGTGGCTGTCAGCTTGATCCCCGTCACACCCGCCGCCTGGCCTGACGTCCCGGCCCCCTCTGGCAGTCTGTATGTCTGGGACACCCCGGTTCAGGCGCCGGTCATTGCAGGCCAGCTCGACAAAGCCAATGGCGGCTTCGTGCTCGAAACCCTGACCCGCGCCGGCCAGGGCTGCCTGGACGGCCACTTCGCCGGCATGATCACAGCGCCGGTGCACAAGGGCGTGATCAACGACAGTGGCATCGCGTTCTCCGGGCACACTGAATTTCTTGCCGAGCTGACCCACACCGAACAGGTGGTGATGATGCTGGCAACCGGTGATCTGCGCGTGGCGCTGGTGACCACTCACCTGCCCCTGCGTGACGTCGCCGACGCGATCACCGCTGAACGGCTGGAGCGCGTGACGCGCATCCTTCACGCGGATCTGGTCAACAAATTCGGCATCGCCCGCCCGCGGATTCTGGTCTGTGGCCTGAACCCCCATGCTGGCGAGAGCGGTCACCTGGGCCGCGAAGAAATCGACATCATTGAACCTACTCTGGCGCGTCTGCGCAGCGAGGGCCTGGATTTACATGGACCGCTGCCTGCCGACACGCTCTTCACCCCCAAATATCTGGAGCACTGCGACGCAGTGCTGGCGATGTACCACGACCAGGGCCTGCCCGTGCTGAAGTACAAAGGCTTCGGCGCCGCCGTCAACATCACGCTGGGCCTGCCGATCATTCGCACCTCCGTCGATCACGGCACGGCGCTGGATCTGGCGGGCACCGGCAAGATTGACACCGGCAGCCTCAGGGTCGCTCTGGAAACCGCCTATCAGATGGCCGAGACCCATTCATGAACGAGCAATTTCAACACAAGGCGCGCAAGCGTTTTGGCCAGAACTTCCTGCACGATGCCGGTGTGATCGACAAGATCCTGCGCTCCATTCGGGCCAAGACCGAGGACCGCATGCTGGAAATCGGCCCGGGACAAGGCGCCCTGACCGAGGGCCTGCTGAACAGCGGCGCACAATTGGACGTCGTCGAGCTCGACAAAGACCTCGTGCCGATTCTCATGCATCAGTTCGGCAGCAAGCCGAATTTCAGTCTGCATCAGGGTGACGCACTGAAGTTCGACTTCACCAGCCTGAACGCCGCACCCAACAGCCTCCGTGTCGTCGGCAACCTGCCGTACAACATCTCGACGCCGCTGATTTTCCACCTGCTGCAGAACGCTTACCTGATCCGCGACATGCACTTCATGCTGCAGAAAGAAGTGGTCGAGCGCCTGGCGGCAGGTCCGGGTGGCGGTGATTGGGGACGGCTGTCGATCATGGTTCAGTACCACTGCCGCGTTGAGCATCTGTTCAACGTTGGTCCGGGCGCGTTCAATCCGCCGCCTAAAGTCGATTCGGCCATCGTTCGTCTGGTGCCCCACGAAACCCTGCCGCACCCGGCCAAGGATCACCGCGTGCTTGAGCGCGTCGTCCGCGAGGCCTTCAACCAGCGCCGCAAGACCCTGCGCAATACGCTGAAAGCCCTGCTGACCAGCGAAGAAATCACCGAAGCCGGCGTCGATGGCAGCCTGCGTCCGGAGCAGCTGGATCTGGCGGCGTTTGTGCGACTGGCCGACAAGCTCAGCGAAAAGCCAGTCGCCGCCTGACCTTCTCGGGACATGTCCGGTCAAAGCCTCATCGGTCTTTATCCGTGACATGTCTTAGACTGATTTCCAACCGGACGACTTCCGGCTATTTCCGCTTTCGCTTCTAAGGCCTCTTGCATGTCTGATTCTCGTTACCAGGTCGACGTCAGCGTCGAGACCCGATTCCTAGCCGAACAGTCTCAGCCTGAGCAAAACCGCTTCGCCTTCGCCTACACCATCACCGTGCAGAACAACGGCGAGTTGCCAGCCAAGTTGCTGTCACGCCATTGGGTGATTACCGACGGCGACGGTCAGGTTGAAGAGGTGCGCGGCGACGGCGTTGTGGGACAGCAACCGCTGATCCAGCCGGGACAAAGCCACACCTACACCAGCGGCACCGTGATGACCACCAAGGTGGGCAACATGCAGGGCACTTATCAAATGCTCGCCGAAGACGGCAAGCGCTTCGATGCTGTCATCGCTCCGTTCCGTCTGGCCGTCCCGGGGGCGCTTCACTGATGGCGGTCTACGCAGTCGGCGACCTGCAAGGCTGCCTTGAACCGCTGAAGTGCCTGCTCGAACGCGTTGCATTCGAGCCCGGCAAAGACACGCTCTGGCTGGTCGGCGACCTCGTCAACCGAGGTCCACAGTCACTGGAAACCCTGCGCTATCTCTACGCCATGCGCGACTCGATCGTCTGCGTGCTGGGCAATCACGACCTGCACCTGCTGGCGGCCGGCCGCAATATCGAGCGCCTGAAGAAAGGCGACACGCTGCGGGAAATCCTCGAAGCGCCAGACGCCGTCGTGCTGCTCGACTGGTTGCGCCAACAGAAGCTGATGCATTACGACGCTGAACGCGACATCGCACTGGTCCACGCAGGGATCCCGCCGCAATGGACGCTGAAGAAAGCACTGCGCTGCGCCGAAGAGGTGGAAGAGGCATTGCGCGATGACAATCGCTTCGAGCCTTTTCTCGACGGCATGTACGGCAACGAGCCTGCCAAGTGGGACAAAGACCTGCAGGGCGTCACCCGGCTGCGTGTGATCACCAATTACTTCACGCGCATGCGTTTTTGCACCAGCGATGGCAAGCTCGACCTCAAGAGCAAGGAAGGCCTCGACAGTGCGCCGGCGGGTTACGCGCCGTGGTTCAAGCACAAGGAGCGCAAGACCAAGGGCGTCGGTATCATTTTTGGTCACTGGGCCGCACTTGAAGGCCGATGTGACGAGCCCGGGGTGTATGCGCTGGACACGGGCTGTGTCTGGGGCGGCGCCATGACGCTGCTCAACGTCGACACTCGCGCGCTGATCCGTTGCGACTGCGACGAGCGCGGCAACGCAAAGGTACCCGCCCCTGCGCTAACCCCCCTCAGCGAGCCAATTCCGCTGCAGCAGTAAAGATCTCACTACGTTCTCGACCGTTCGAGGACCCGACGGCCCAGGAGCCCGAGCCATGACTGACTTCAAACGCATTTCACCCGAACAAGTCCATGCCCTGCGCGAACAAGGCGCGGTACTGGTGGACGTACGTGACGCGCAGACCTACGCGTCCCAGCACATTCCGGATTCCCATCATCTCGACAATCACTCCATCGCCGACTTCATCCGTCAGGCCGATCTGGACAAACCGTTGGTCGTCCTCTGCTATCACGGCAACTCCAGTCAGAGCGCAGCGGCCTATCTTGTAGGTCAGGGCTTCTCCGAGGTCTACAGCATGGATGGCGGTTTCGAGTTGTGGAAAACCCAATTCCCTGCTGAAACCACGCAAGGCTGATCGAAAAATATTTTTGCTGGCCGCTATCCCGCGTCCTACGCGGGCTCGCGCCCTCATCTGACGAACGGGTATGCCCTCTTCATCCCCATTGCTTCTTTCTGTGCCCGAATCCGAACTACTCTTAGCCTCAGGCCATCCGAATCAGGGGAGAGCCGGTACACCGGCGCGTGGGTCATCGGTAGCTACTTTTATGGTGTTTGGGGGGTAATGGCAGCCGCGTGATCGGCTTCCATCCAGCATCAACTGACGATCCGCCGCCGGCTCCACGTATCGAGCGAGGTGACGTCATGAGTATTTTTAGCCACTTCCAACAACGCTTTGAATCGACACGGCAGGAAGAGCTCTCGCTACAGGAGTATCTCGAGCTCTGCAAAACCGATCGCAGCGCATACGCTTCCGCCGCAGAACGTCTGCTGATGGCCATCGGTGAGCCTGAGTTGTTCGACACGTCGACCAATTCCAGGCTGTCCAGAATCTTCTCCAACAAGGTCATTCGGCGCTATCCGGCGTTCGAGGATTTCCATGGCATGGAGGACTGCATCGAGCAAATCGTCTCGTACTTCCGCCACGCCGCCCAAGGCCTGGAAGAGAAGAAACAGATCCTTTACCTGCTCGGCCCGGTAGGCGGCGGCAAGTCGTCCCTGGCTGAAAAACTCAAAACACTGGTCGAAAAAGTACCGTTCTACGCCATCAAAGGGTCCCCGGTTTTCGAATCCCCTTTGGGCCTGTTCAAACCCACCGAAGACGGGACGATCCTCGAAGAGGACTACGGCATCCCGCGCCGGTACCTGAACACCATCATGTCGCCATGGGCGACGAAACGCCTGGCCGAATTCGGCGGCGACATCAGTCAGTTCAAAGTGGTGAAACTCTACCCTTCCATTCTCAACCAGATCGCCGTCGCCAAAACCGAGCCCGGCGACGAGAACAACCAGGACATCTCGGCGCTGGTGGGTAAGGTCGATATCCGCAAGCTCGAGGAATACCCACAGAACGACGCTGACGCTTACAGCTATTCGGGCGCGCTGTGCCGGGCCAACCAGGGCCTGATGGAATTCGTGGAAATGTTCAAGGCGCCGATCAAGGTGCTTCACCCACTGCTGACCGCCACCCAGGAAGGTAACTACAACAGTACCGAAGGCCTGGGCGCGATTCCGTTCACCGGTATTTTGCTGGCCCACTCCAACGAATCGGAATGGCACAGCTTCCGCAACAACAAGAACAACGAAGCCTTCATCGACCGGATCTACATCGTGAAGGTGCCCTACTGCCTGCGGGTCAGTGACGAGATCAAGATTTACGACAAGCTGCTGTTCAACAGCTCGCTGGCCAAAGCCCACTGCGCGCCGGACACGCTGAAAATGCTCGCGCAGTTCACTGTGCTGTCGCGGCTTAAAGAGCCGGACAACTCCAACATCTATTCCAAGATGAGGGTCTACGACGGCGAGAACCTCAAGGACACCGATCCAAAAGCCAAGTCGATTCAGGAATACCGCGACAGCGCCGGTGTCGACGAAGGCATGAACGGACTCTCGACCCGGTTCGCGTTCAAGATCTTGTCGAAGGTTTTCAACTTCGACCCCCATGAGATCGCCGCCAACCCGGTCCATTTGCTGTACGTGCTGGAGCAACAGATCGAGCAGGAACAGTTCCAGGCTGAAACCCGCGAGCGGTACCTGCGCTTCATCAAGGAATACCTGGCGCCGCGCTACATCGAGTTCATCGGCAAGGAAATCCAGACTGCGTACCTCGAGTCCTACAGCGAGTACGGCCAAAACATTTTTGACCGCTACGTGCTGTACGCGGACTTCTGGATTCAGGATCAGGAATACCGTGATCCGGAGACCGGCGAGATCCTGAATCGCGTGGCGTTGAACGAGGAACTGGAGAAGATCGAAAAACCGGCTGGCATCAGTAACCCGAAAGACTTCCGCAACGAGATCGTCAACTTCGTGCTGCGAGCCCGCGCCAACAACAACGGCAAGAACCCGACCTGGCTGAGCTACGAGAAGCTGCGGGTGGTGATCGAGAAGAAAATGTTCTCGAACACCGAAGACCTGCTGCCGGTCATCAGTTTCAACGCCAAGGCCAGCAAAGAGGATCAGCAGAAGCACAACGACTTTGTCACACGAATGGTCGAGCGGGGCTACACCGATAAACAGGTAAGGCTTCTTTCCGAATGGTACCTACGGGTCCGGAAATCGCAGTAAGGCAGCTGCAAGCGTCAAGCCACAGGCTGCATGAAGAAAGCGCGTCATCTGCTTTCCGGATAACCGCCTCTACTCGCAGCTTGCGGCTCACAACTTGAAGCTCCCCGGAGGGGCCTATGAGCTATGTGATCGACCGACGTCTCAATGGGAAGAACAAGAGCACGGTGAATCGGCAGCGCTTTCTTCGCCGTTATCGTGACCACATCAAGAAGGCAGTTGAAGAAGCCGTCAGCCGGCGCTCCATTACCGATATGGAGCACGGCGAACAGATCAGTATTCCGGGGCGGGATATCGACGAACCGGTGTTGCACCATGGTCGTGGCGGCAAGCAAACGGTTGTTCATCCGGGTAACAAGGAGTTCACCACCGGTGAGCACATCGCACGCCCGCAAGGTGGCGGCGGTGGCAAAGGGCCTGGCAAGGCGGGCAACTCTGGCGAGGGCATGGATGAGTTCGTGTTCCAGATCACTCAGGAAGAATTTCTCGAATTCATGTTCGAGGACCTGGAGCTGCCCAATCTGGTCAAGCGCAACCTGAGCGGCACTGACACGTTCAAGACCGTTCGCGCGGGCATCAGTAACGAAGGCAACCCGTCACGCATCAATATCATCCGCACATTGCGCTCGGCACATGCGCGGCGTATCGCGCTGTCCGGCAGCAGCAGGGCCAAGCTGCGCCAGGTGCAGGCTGAACTGGAACGCCTGAGGATCGAGGAGCCCGACAACTTCGGCGATATCCAGGAACTGGAAATCGAGGCCGCGAAACTTCAGGCGCGCATTCGTCGCGTCCCGTACCTGGACACCTTCGACCTCAAATACAACCTGCTGGTCAAACAGCCGAACCCTAGCTCCAAAGCCGTGATGTTCTGTCTGATGGACGTTTCCGGGTCGATGACCCAGGCCACCAAGGACATCGCCAAGCGCTTTTTCATCCTGCTGTATCTGTTCCTCAAGCGTAACTACGACAAGATCGAAGTCGTCTTCATCCGCCACCACACCAGTGCGCGGGAAGTCGACGAAGAGGAGTTTTTCTATTCACGGGAAACCGGCGGCACCATCGTTTCCAGCGCATTGAAGCTGATGCAGGAAATCATGGCCGAGCGCTACCCCACCAACGAATGGAATATCTACGCAGCCCAGGCCTCGGACGGCGACAACTGGAACGATGACTCGCCCATTTGCCGCGATATCCTGATCAAACAGATCATGCCGTTCGTGCAGTACTACACCTACGTCGAAATCACCCCGCGCGAACATCAGGCGCTGTGGTTCGAATACGAACGCATCGGCGAAGCCTTCGCCGACACGTTCGCCCAGCAGCAGCTGGTCTCTGCCGGTGATATCTATCCGGTGTTCCGTGAACTCTTCCAGCGCAGGTTAGTGACATGACCGCTAGAGAGCAGAAGCGCCAACCCCTCTCCACGGGTTCAGAGTGGACGTTCGAACTGATCCAGGCCTACGACCGGGAGATCAGCCGCATTGCCGAACGTTATGCGCTGGACACTTACCCCAACCAGATCGAGGTGATCACCGCCGAGCAGATGATGGACGCCTATGCGTCTGTCGGCATGCCCTTGGGTTATCACCATTGGTCCTACGGCAAGCACTTCCTCAGTACGGAAAAATCCTACTCGCGAGGCCAGATGGGTCTGGCCTACGAGATCGTCATCAACTCCGATCCGTGCATCGCCTATCTGATGGAAGAGAACACCATCTGCATGCAGGCGCTGGTCGTGGCCCACGCCTGCTATGGGCATAACAGCTTCTTCAAGGGCAATTACCTGTTCCGCACCTGGACCGACGCCAGTTCGATCATCGATTACCTCGTCTTCGCCAAGCAGTACATCATGCAGTGCGAAGAGCGCCACGGGATCGATGCGGTCGAGGATCTGCTGGATTCCTGCCACGCGCTGATGAACTACGGCGTGGATCGCTACAAGCGGCCCTATCCGATTTCGGCGGAGGAAGAACGCCGCCGCATGAAGGACCGGGAAGAGCACCTGCAGAAGCAGATCAACGATCTGTGGCGTACGATTCCGAAAAGTGCGAGCAAGAACGACAAAGAGGACTTCTCGCGCTTCCCCGCCGAGCCCCAGGAAAACATCCTTTACTTCATCGAAAAGCACGCCCCATTGCTGGAGCCCTGGCAGCGTGAAGTGGTGCGCATCGTGCGCAAGATCGCCCAGTATTTCTACCCACAGCGTCAAACCCAAGTGATGAATGAGGGCTGGGCAACGTTCTGGCATTACACGCTGATGAACGATCTGTACGACGAGGGGCTGGTGACTGACGGCTTCATGCTCGAATTCCTGACCTCTCATACCAGTGTCGTCTACCAGCCGGGCTTCGACAGTCCCTACTACAGCGGTATCAATCCCTACACGCTTGGCTTTGCCATGTATCAGGACATCCGGAGGATGTGCGAGCACCCGACCGAGGAAGACCGCCACTGGTTTCCCGATCTGGCCGGCACCGACTGGCTGACGGCTGTGAAGTTTGCGATGAGCAGCTTCAAGGATGAGAGCTTCATCCTGCAGTACCTGTCGCCCAAGGTGATCCGTGACCTGAAGTTGTTCAGCATCCTCGACGATGACCAGAAGGACGATCTCCTCGTGCCCGCCATCCACGATGAAACCGGCTACAAGGTGATTCGTGAAACTCTCGCCGCGCAATATAACCTCGGCAACCGCGAACCCAACGTGCAGATCTACAGCATTGACCGGCGCGGCGACCGCTCCCTGACCCTTCGTCATCAACAGCACGACCGCAAACCCTTGGGCGATTCGACGGATGAGGTGCTGAAACACCTGCATCGGTTGTGGGGTTTTGATATCCATCTGGAAACGCTGCAAGGCGACCAGGTGATGAAAGTCCACCATGTGCCGCCGAGAAGCGAACACGCTGACAGTGAATATCCCCGGCTGGACCTGGCGGTCGTCCACTTATAAACCATGAGCGTTTCCAGCCTCCGCGATCGCGACTTAAGGTTTATCCTGTCGCCCTCACGGAGGCTTTTTTATGCAGATTTATAAAGTTGGCGGCGCGGTACGCGATCGCCTGCTTGGCAAACCGGTCACTGACATTGACTGGGTAGTGGTGGGTGCGTCGACCGAAGAGATGCTGGTCAAGGGCTACCGCCCGGTGGGAACGGATTTTCCTGTTTTCCTGCATCCGCTGACCGGTGAGGAGTACGCACTGGCCCGCACCGAACGCAAGACCGGCAAAGGCTACGGCGGCTTTGTTTTTCACGCCCACCCGGACGTCACGCTGGAGCAAGACCTGATCCGCCGCGACCTGACCATCAATGCCATTGCCGAAGACAAGAATGGACAACTGACTGATCCTTATCATGGTCAGCAGGACCTTGAAGCCCGAGTATTACGTCACGTTTCCCCCGCGTTCGCCGAAGATCCACTGCGCGTCCTGCGCGTGGCCCGCTTCTCCGCGCGCTATGCCCCCGACGGTTTTACCATCGCCCCGGAAACCCTCGAACTGATGCGCCAACTGAGCGGTTCGGGTGAACTGGAAGCGCTGACACCGGAGCGCAGCTGGAAGGAAATTTCCCGCGCGCTGATGGAAAGGGAGCCGCAGGTGTTCATCGAAGTCCTGCGCGAATGCGGCGCCCTGCACGTGCTGATGCCAGAAGTCGACGCGCTGTTTGGCGTGCCTCAGCCGGAAGCCCATCACCCTGAAATCGATACCGGTGTGCACGTTCTCAGCGTGTTGCATCAGTCCGCCCTGCACCGCCAGCCGCTTAGCGTTCGCTGGGCTTGCTTGCTGCACGACTTGGGCAAGGGCCTCACGCCGCAAGAGGAATGGCCGCGGCATATCGCCCATGAGCACAAAGGACTCAAGGCGATCAAGGCAATGAACCAGCGTTTCAAGGTGCCGAGGGACTGTCAGGAACTGGCGCTGCTGGTGGGCGAATATCACACCCATGGCCATCGCGCGCTGGAGCTGAAGCCTTCGACATTGCTGGATCTGCTGCAGAGCTTTGACGTGTATCGTCGCCCGCAGCGCTTCGAGGAGTTCATCGCTGCCTGCGAAATGGACGCCCGAGGCCGCAAGGGATTTGAGTCGCGCACGTATCCGCAAGCCGAGTACCTGCGCGGTGCTGCCGAAGCGGCGCGGCAAGTGGCAGTGCAACCGCTGCTGGAGAAGGGTTTTCAGGGCCAGCAACTGGGCGAGGCGCTCAAGCGGGAGCGGCTGGATACGCTGAAGGTATACAAGGCGTCGTATCAGCTTTAAGCCGCTGGCTTGGCTACGGCTCGGTCGGGCTGCCTGCTACATCGTAGCCAGCAGGGTGGCCGGGGTAAGTTGCTCGCCGCGCCATTCGAAGGCAACCGGCCAGAGTTTCTGATCGATGTTCGCATCGGCCCAAAGCTGGGCAAATGACACGCCGGCCTCTGGATGCAGGCGTTGCGGCGCGATCAGTGACAGCGGCCACAGCACGAACGCGTTTTTGAGGATTTCAGCCCGAGGCAGAATCAGGCCGTCGAAGTTGCCGACCTGTTCGCCATACAGCAGGACGTCGATGTCCAGCGGCAGCCCCTTTCGATCAGGGGCATAACGCCCGTTATCGGCTTCGATGAATTTGAGGCGGCGGTCCAGCTCAGTCAGCGGCAGGTCGGTCAGCGCCGACACCACCAGATTGAAAAACGGCCCGCTCTTGATCCCCACCGGATGACTTTCGAACACGGGCGAGCAGGTCATGTCGGTCAGAAAGCCGGCAAGGGCCTCGAGGCCAGCGCACAGATGGCGCTCCCGCTCGATGTTGCTGCCCAGTCCCAGAAAAATCCGTGTCAGCGACATCCGCGCTCGATCTCCACCCCAACGCCCTTCGCCGCAGGCACGGCTCCCGGCTTGGTCAATTTGAGGTGCAGCCAGGGAATGTTGAACTCGCTCATCAGCACTTCGGCGAGTCGCTCGGCAAAGGTCTCGACCAGCTGGAATTGAGAGGCTTCGGCGAACGTCTGAATTCGCGCGGACACACTGGCGTAATCGAGCGCCTTGCTCAGGTCGTCGCCTGCGGCTGCAGGCCGATTGTCCCAGGCAAAACTCAGGTCCAGACGCAGGCACTGGCGAATGCCACGCTCCCAGTCGTAAGCGCCGATGACGGTATCGACCTCCAGACCCTCAATGAAAACTCTGTCCAAGCCTGTTTCTCCGCTGCACGACAAGGGCGCGATGCGCCGTTAGAATCAAGGCAACCTCGCCCGGAATGGTTAGCATGTTTTGGTTACTGGCGGTCCTCGCCTACCTGCTCGGTTCGCTGTCCTTTGCCATCCTGATCAGCCGCATAACCGGTCGCCCGGACCCTCGCGCCAGTGGCTCGGGCAACGCCGGCGCCACCAACATGCTGCGCCTGGCCGGCAAGAAACTCGCGGTACTGACCCTGATTGGCGACGTCTGCAAAGGCATGATCCCGGTGCTGATCGCCAGAGGATTGGACCTCGACCCACGCCTGCAGGCCTGGATCGGACTGTGCGCAGTGCTGGGGCATCTGTTCCCGCTGTACTTCCGTTTTCGTGGCGGCAAGGGCGTGGCCACCGCCGCCGGCATGTTGCTGGCCTTGTATCCGCCAGCCGCCCTGCTCGCCATAGGCGCCTGGCTGCTGACGTTCTACCTCACTCGCACCAGCTCGTTGGCGTCCCTGATTGCCACGCCGCTCACCCTTCCGCTGCTTGCCTGGCAGGAACCCCACGCTTTGCTGCCGATGAGCGTATTGACGTTGCTCATCGTCTGGCGCCATCGGGGCAATCTACGCGACCTGTTTGCCGGGCGCGAACGGCATTTCTGACGCTGCCCCCTTTCACATCCCCAATCAGGCGCTCGAACCTATTTGCCCTCAAAGACCGGGCAACTGCTCCATCGGCCAGCGCGCCTGAACCGTAATGCTCAGACTTTCCCTCTGCCCCGCCTGCAAACGCTGGCAGCCGGCAAAGGCGATCATCGCGCCGTTGTCGGTGCAGAACTCAGGACGCGCGTAGTAGACATTGCCACCCAGGCCATCGAGCATCTGCCCAAGCGACAGGCGCAACGCCTTGTTCGCGCTCACGCCCCCGGCAATGACCAGACGTTTGAGCCCAGTCTGCTTCAGCGCGCGTTTGCACTTGATGGTCAAAGTGTCCACCACCGCCTGCTGGAAGGCCAGCGAGATGTCGCAACGGGTTTGCTCGCTGTCGTCCCCGGCGCTTTGGCACTGCTGCCACGTGTTCAGCGAAAAGGTTTTCAAGCCGCTGAAACTGAAATCCAGCCCGGGGCGGTCCGTCATCGGACGCGGAAAGACAAACCGCCCAGCCACACCGGATTGCGCCAGACGGGAAATCTCCGGACCACCGGGGTAGTTCAGCCCCATCATCTTTGCGGTTTTGTCGAAAGCTTCGCCGGCGGCGTCGTCCAGGGTCTCGCCCAGCAGTTCGTAAAGACCAATGCCATCGACGCGAACCAGTTGCGTATGGCCGCCGGAAACCAACAAAGCGACGAACGGAAACTCAGGCGGATTTTCCTCCAGCATCGGCGCCAGCAGATGCCCTTCCATGTGGTGAACACCCAGCGCCGGGATGTCCCACGCAAATGCCAGAGCCTGTGCGCACGAAGCCCCTACCAGCAGGGCCCCGACCAGTCCCGGGCCAGCGGTATAAGCGATGGCATCGATCTCGGTCACGGCGCAGTCCGCCTCGGCCAACACCTGACGAATCAAGGGCAGCATGCGTTTTACGTGGTCACGCGAGGCAAGCTCCGGGACCACGCCACCGTAGACGCGGTGCAGGTCGATCTGGCTGAATAATGCATCGGCAAGCAACCCGCGTTCGCTGTCGTACAGCGCGACACCGGTCTCATCGCAGGAAGTTTCCATTCCCAGTACTAGCATGGGGTACGCCTTGTGGAGGCTGAATTCGAAGGCGCGCATAATAGTCGCCGCTCATGCCTGCGACCAGTGCTTTTCGATCAGAGGCTTTGCATTCCGCGAAGCAAGGGGTTAACATCCGCAACCCTTAAAAACCGACGTACTTAGTGCAAGCGTTGCAGTAAGCGTTGACCCCGGTAATGAATGAAGGTAGCTCTGGATGCCAGCCGTCAAAGTTAAAGAGAACGAACCCTTCGACGTAGCTCTGCGTCGTTTCAAGCGCTCCTGCGAAAAAGCCGGTGTTCTGGCTGAAGTTCGTAGCCGCGAATTTTACGAGAAGCCGACTTCTGAGCGTAAGCGTAAAGCAGCAGCTGCTGTTAAGCGTCACGCCAAGAAAGTACAGCGCGAACAGCGCCGCGCCGTTCGTCTGTATTAATACAGACGTCTGACGCAAGCTTCTGCCTTGCCCGGCCTTCAAAGCCGGGCTGTCGGCAGTTGCAGTTTTAGCCTCAGGCAACACCGATCAAGCAACACAAGACAGAGGCTGTTGACGCCGCAGATGCGACCGAGACAAACCCCGTCGATTTCTTCCAGCCTGACTCAGGCCGCGTTGACCCGTCTACACTGACCAAGCAACCGTCGTTACGGTTTGGATTCGCCACGATCTTTCTGGCGGGGCGCCTGATGATGAGAACGCCATGGCCGGACTGATTCCCCAAGGTTTTATTGACGACCTCCTGAACCGCACCGACATCGTCGATGTTGTCAGCTCACGCGTTCAATTAAAAAAGACCGGCAAGAACTTCAGCGCCTGTTGTCCTTTTCATAAAGAGAAGACACCGTCGTTCAGCGTCAGCCCGGACAAACAGTTCTATTACTGCTTCGGCTGTGGCGCGGGTGGCAATGCCCTCGGCTTCATCATGGACCACGACAACCTGGATTTCCCCCAGGCCGTCGAAGACCTGGCCAAAGCCGCCGGGATGGAAGTCCCACGCGAACAAGGCGTCAAAGGGCAAAAGCCCAGGCAGCCTACCGATTCGCCGCTCTACCCCCTATTAACAGCCGCCGCCGACTACTATCGCGCTGCGCTGAAGAGCCATCCAACGCGAAAATCTGCGGTGGAATACCTGAAAGGCCGTGGCCTGTCAGGCGAGATTGCCCGGGACTTCGGACTCGGCTTCGCCCCTCCTGGCTGGGATAACCTCTACAAACACCTTAGCAGCGACACCCTTCAACAGAAGGCGATGATCGATGCCGGCCTGCTGATCGAAAACGCCGAAACCGGCAAACGCTACGACCGCTTTCGCGACCGGGTGATGTTCCCCATTCGCGACAGTCGCGGCCGTGTTATCGCATTTGGCGGGCGGGTACTGGGCGACGACAAGCCCAAATACCTGAACTCTCCTGAAACCCCGGTGTTTCATAAGGGTCAGGAGTTATACGGTTTATTCGAAGCTCGCAAATTTAACCGTAACCTGGACGAGATTATCGTCGTCGAAGGCTACATGGACGTTATTGCGCTGGCCCAACAAGGCTTGCGCAATGCCGTTGCGACGCTCGGTACGGCGACCAGTGAAGAGCATTTGAAGCGGCTGTTTCGCGTGGTACCGAACGTGTTGTTCTGCTTTGACGGTGACCAGGCTGGCCGAAACGCCGCTTGGCGTGCGCTGGAAGCGACGATTCCCGGTTTGCAAGACGGCCGGCGCGCGAGGTTTCTGTTTCTGCCCGAAGGGGAAGATCCCGACACTCTGGTGCGGGCCGAAGGCACCGACGCATTTAAGGCCAGGATCAACCAGCATGCACAACCGCTGGCCGACTATTTTTTCGAGCAACTGACCAAGGAGGCCGATCCGCGCTCCCTGGAAGGCAAGGCACACATGGTAACGCTGGCCGCGCCGCTGATCGAAAAAGTGCCGGGCGCGAATTTGCGTGAGCTGATGCGTCGACGCCTGAAAGAGATCACCGGACTGGACACCGCTGCGGTTAACCAACTGATGCAGTCCGCTCCGGCGGAAGCCCAGCCCAGCTACGATCCAGGCTTTGATTACGAGGCCGTGCCGGATTATGGCGATTACCAGCAGCACGATTACCAGGCGCAGCAGGAATGGACACCGAGCGCGCCGGGCGGTCAGCAGAAGAAATGGGACAAGAAGCCGTGGGACAAAGGCAAGAAATGGGACAAGAACGGCAAGCGTCCTGATTTCGAACCTCGCGGGCCACGCACACCGGCGACGGTCGAGCCACCGGCACTGACAGCACTCAGAACGTTGCTGCACCACCCTGAACTGTCAGCGCAGGTCGCCAACGCCAGTACGTTCGCCGATGAAGAGAATGTGTATTTACAGCTTCTGGTGGCCCTGATCGACGCTACACAGAAAAACCCGAAGCTGCGCACGATGCAGTTGATTGCCCGCTGGCATGGCACCGATCAAGGACGATTGCTGCGTCAACTGGCGGAAAAGGAATGGCTGATCTCGGCCGATAACCTTGAACAACAGTTTTTCGACACTATAACTAGCTTGTCTGCTCGCCAACGCGAGCGACATCTGGAGCAATTGATCAGGAAGGAACGGCAGTCAGGCCTGAGCGCGGAAGAAAAAGTTCAGCTGCTCAACCTGTTAAATCGCAAAGTTCCTGCACAAACCCCGACCTCAACTGGCGTGTGAGGTCATAGCTCGGGTATAATCCCCGGCTTGTTTTTTGCCCGCCAAGACCTTCAGTGGATAGGGTGTTATGTCCGGAAAAGCGCAACAGCAGTCTCGTATCAAAGAGTTGATCACCCTGGGTCGTGAGCAGAAGTATCTGACTTACGCAGAGGTCAACGACCACCTGCCTGAGGATATTTCAGATCCAGAGCAGGTGGAAGACATCATCCGCATGATCAACGACATGGGGATCCCCGTACACGAGAGTGCTCCGGATGCGGACGCCCTTATGTTGGCCGACGCCGATACCGACGAGGCAGCCGCTGAAGAAGCCGCTGCTGCGTTGGCTGCGGTGGAGACCGACATCGGTCGCACGACTGACCCAGTGCGCATGTATATGCGCGAAATGGGTACCGTCGAGCTTCTGACACGTGAAGGCGAAATTGAAATCGCCAAGCGTATCGAAGAAGGCATCCGTGAAGTGATGGGCGCCATCGCGCACTTCCCTGGCACGGTTGAGCACATTCTCTCCGAGTACACTCGCGTTACCACCGAAGGCGGTCGCCTGTCCGACGTTTTGAGCGGATATATCGACCCGGACGACGGCATAGCGCCGCCAGCCGAAGTCCCGCCGCCGGTAGATCCCAAGGCCGAGAAGGTCGAAGGGGCTGACGACGAAGAGGACGACGCTAGCGACGATGAAGAGGACGAGGTCGAAAGCGGCCCGGATCCAGTCATCGCCGCCCAGCGCTTCGGTGCCGTTTCAGACCAGATGGCAATCGCCCTCAAGGCGTTGAAAAAGCACGGTCGTGGCAGCAAGCAGGCCAACGCTGAACTGCTGGCTCTGGCCGAGCTGTTCATGCCGATCAAGCTGGTTCCGAAACAGTTTGAAGGTCTGGTTGAGCGCGTCCGCGGTGCCCTTGAGCGTCTGCGTGCCCAAGAACGCGCCATCATGCAGCTGTGTGTTCGTGATGCACGTATGCCGCGCGCCGACTTCCTGCGCCAGTTCCCGGGCAACGAAGTTGACCAGAGCTGGACCGAGGGGCTCGCCAAAGGCAAAAGCAAGTACGCTGAAGCCATTGGTCGTCTTCAGGCCGACATTCAGCGTTGCCAGCAAAAGCTGACCGCGCTGGAAGAAGAAACCGGCCTGACCATCCTGGAAATCAAGGACATCAACCGTCGGATGTCGATCGGTGAGGCCAAGGCCCGCCGCGCGAAGAAAGAAATGGTTGAAGCCAACCTGCGTCTGGTGATCTCGATCGCCAAGAAGTACACCAACCGTGGCCTGCAATTCCTCGATCTGATCCAGGAAGGCAACATCGGTTTGATGAAGGCGGTGGACAAGTTCGAATACCGTCGTGGTTACAAGTTCTCGACGTACGCCACCTGGTGGATTCGTCAGGCGATCACTCGCTCGATCGCTGACCAGGCACGCACCATTCGTATTCCGGTGCACATGATCGAGACGATCAACAAGCTCAACCGCATTTCCCGTCAGATGTTGCAGGAAATGGGTCGCGAACCGACGCCGGAAGAGCTGGGCGAACGCATGGAAATGCCTGAGGACAAGATCCGCAAGGTGTTGAAGATCGCGAAAGAGCCGATCTCCATGGAAACGCCGATCGGTGACGACGAAGATTCCCACCTGGGTGACTTCATCGAAGATTCGACTATGCAGTCGCCAATCGATGTCGCCACGGTAGAGAGCTTGAAAGAAGCGACGCGCGAAGTGCTGTCGGGCCTCACCGCCCGTGAAGCCAAGGTTCTGCGTATGCGTTTCGGTATCGACATGAATACTGACCACACCCTTGAGGAAGTCGGTAAGCAGTTCGATGTAACCCGTGAGCGTATCCGTCAGATCGAAGCCAAGGCGTTGCGCAAGCTGCGTCACCCGACGCGAAGCGAACACCTGCGTTCGTTCCTCGACGAGTAAGCGACGCGTCATACCAAACCCCCGGCATTGCTGGGGGTTTTGCGTTTTAAGGAATAAATTTTCGGCACAGTGCCACTGTTGTCCAGCCCGGCTACACTCGTTTGATTCTTACCCATGAATCACCGAGGCTGCCATGATTTGGATGCCGGCCATTGCTCTCTTATGCTTGCTTACCCCCTCTGCAGTCTCCGCCCAGGCATTGCTTCACAACGAAGATGAAGGGCAAGCGATGCGGCAAGGGTTACAGTCCACCGAAGACGCCCAATCCAGAAATCCAGTCGATATAAACCAAAACTTATCCACTCCCCTGCTCAGCGACCGATTTGTCGGTGTCAATCAGGCGCGCCCATCAGAACGACACAACGACCTGACGGATTCGTCAGCCGCATTGCCGGCAGGTATCCATGCCAGCGAACGCAGCAAGCTCTGGCACGAGTTCTTGCTGATCGGACTGCCCGGGCTGCTGGTGCTGACAACGGTGCTGGCCATTGTGGTGCGGGTCAACCGTCGCCTCAGCTCGGAAATTTCCCGCCGGATCGCGCTGGAACAAGAGCTGCGCAGCAGCGAGTACCACTATCGCGGGATGATCGAGAGCCTTTCGGCCATCGCATGGGAAGCCAACACTCACGACTACTCCTACAACTACGTCTCGCCCCATGCGCAGGAATTGCTGGGGTATCCGCTGCACCAGTGGCGAAGGCCCGGATTCTGGCGCAGCATCGTTCATCCCGAGGACATCGACTACGCCCAAGCCTACTGCGACCGTGAGGTGGCGGAAGGCAATGATCACAGCGTCGATTACCGAGTCCTGAGCGCCGACGGCAGGGTGGTCTGGATTCGCGATATCGTGAGCATGATCGGCTGTGGCCGAGAGCCCGTGATGCGCGGGCTGATGATCGACATCAGCGAAGCCAAGCAGACCGAAGAAGCGCTGCGCCTGTCGGAAGGGAAGTTCGCCTCGGTGTTCGCGCAATGCCCTGACATGCTGGTGATCGCTCGCCTTTCCGATGGTTGTTTTCTGGAGGCCAATCCGGCATTTGCCGAGCAAATTGGCGTCAGCCCGGCCGACGTTGTAGGACGCGTGCCCTCCGAGTTGAATATCTGGGGCATTCCCGACATCGGCCACAGTCTGCTGCAACGCCTTCAAAGGGGCAGCATACGCAATCTGGAAATGCCGTTTCGGCGCAGTGATGGCCGCTTGTTCACCGGGCTTCTGTCAGCCGAGCCCTTTGATCTGGACTCCACGCCCGCAGTGGTTCTGGTGGTGAGGGACATCACGCCGCTCAAGGAAGCCCAGCAACAGCTGCAAATGTCCGAAGAGAAATTTGCCAAGGCCTTCCATTCTTCGCCAGACGGACTGCTGATTACACGGCAAAACGACGGGTTGCTGGTGGAGGTTAACGACGGTTTCAGCCGGATCACCGGTTATCACAGCTCGCTATCCGTAGACCGTACCACCCTCGACCTGGGCATCTGGGTAGACCTGAACGAGCGACAGCAACTGCTTGAGCAATTAAACCGCGACGGGTTCGTGAAGGACTTCACCAGCCACATTCGTCGAAGGGATGGTCAGATCCGCCTGTGCGAGATTTCCGCGCGACCGCTGCCGATTGCCGGTGAGGATTGCATGCTCACCATCGCGCGCGACATCACCGACCGCCACCAGATGCAGGAGAAACTGCAACTGGCCGCGACGGTATTTGAGAGCACGGCGGAGGGTGTGTTGATCACCGACACCCGACAGCGGATCAATGCCGTCAACCGCGCCTTCAGCGAGATCACCGGCTACAGCGAACAGGAAGCCCTCGGCGAGACACCGCGTCTCCTGGCGTCCGGATTCCACGACAGCGCGTTCTACGCCGCCATGTGGTACCAACTGACGGCAGAGGGTCATTGGCAGGGCGAGATCAGCAACCGGCGCAAAAATGGTGAGATCTACCCGAGCTGGCTGACCATCAGTGCCGTGCGCAATCGCGATAAATTCATCACCCATTTCGTCGCGGTGTTCGCTGATATTTCCAGCCTGAAACAGGCCCAGGCCCGGTTGGATTATCAGGCGCATCACGACCCGCTGACCGGCCTGCCAAACCGGACGTTGTTCGAAAGCCGACTGCACGCCGCGCTGATTCACTCAAGAGCGGCTTACAGCCTCGGCGCGGTGTTGTTCCTCGACTTGGATCGCTTCAAGCACATCAATGACAGTCTCGGTCACCCGGTCGGCGATCTGCTGCTGAAGAGCATTGCGGTGCGCCTGAAGGAGAACCTGCGTGACATCGACACCGTCGCGCGACTCGGAGGCGACGAGTTCATTATCCTATTGCCGGGCCTGCAAAATCCGACTGACGCCGAAGTGGTCGCCACCAAGCTGCTCAACAGCTTTTCAGCGCCGTTTCAGGCGGGCGAACACGAGTTCTTCATGAGCACCAGCATTGGCAGCGCGCTGTTTCCCACAGACGGCGCGGACGTCGCCACGCTGATCAAGAACGCCGACGCAGCGATGTATCGTTCGAAGGCCAAAGGGCGTAACCGCGTCGAGCACTACACGCGCGATCTGACCGCTCAGGCCAGCGAGCGAGTCGCCCTGGAGCACGAACTGCGGCGCGCCATCGAGCGTAACGAGTTCACCCTGTCCTACCAGCCCAAGATCAGCTTGCTGACACACCGACTGGTCGGCGCCGAAGCGCTGATACGCTGGTTTCACCCCACGTTCGGCGATGTCCCACCTGAGCGGTTCATCCCGCTGGCAGAAGAAAATGGCATGATCCTGCAGATCGGCGAATGGGTACTCGATACGGCCTGCCAGCAATTGCATGCGTGGAACCAGCGCTACGACATGTCCGGCCCGTTGTCAGTGAACCTTGCCGGCGCCCAGTTACGTCAGACCGATCTCGTCAACAAGATCGAACGACTGCTGCTCCAGCACCAGCTGCAGCCAGGGTGTCTGCAACTGGAGATCACCGAGAACTTCATCATGTCGCAGACCGAGGAAGCGCTTTCAGTCCTGCATCGCCTGAAAACACTCGGTGTACAGCTGGCGATCGACGACTTCGGCACCGGCTACTCTTCGCTCAGTTACCTCAAGCGCCTGCCGCTGGACATCCTCAAGATCGACCAATCGTTCGTGCGCGGTTTGCCTGATGACCCCCACGATGCGGCGATTGTCCGCGCCATCATTGCGCTGGGCCGCAGCATGCAGCTGACAGTCATCGCAGAAGGCGTCGAAACCCTCGAACAGCAGCAATTCCTGGCGGACGAGGGCTGCGAACAAATCCAGGGATACCTCGTCAGCCTCCCCCTGCGCGCGGAGGAATTCTGCACGACATTTCTTCGTACAACCGTTTCAGACGTTTCGGATAGCACAGCGCGTAAACCGTCGTTATAATCCGCGGCCTACTGAGGGCCTATAGCTCAGTTGGTTAGAGCAGGGGACTCATAATCCCTTGGTCCACGGTTCTTATGTGGTACGCACCTAGGTGTGGTATTTGAACCGCAAATTTGGTAGTTTTACGCAGTAAATTTGGGCCTCTAGCTCATGTTGGTTAGAGCAGCGGACTTAGCAGATCAGTACCTAACCCCTCTGGGCATGGTGCTGAGCGAATGGGTTGCCTTGGGGTAAGTTGACTCTGTCCCTTGGTAGAATCGCTCAAATTCGGGGAAGCCTCTGTTTCGACGTGGTAATCCCGAGCCAAGCCTCGCGAGAGGAAGGTGTAGAGACTGTACGGGCGAGCCGTAAAGGCAAGAGACAGTCCAGACCACAAACCCGAAAGGGGCAGTGAAAACTGTAGCTGGTACGCATAATCCGTTGGTGCCCGGTTCGACTCCGGGGGGGCCCACCATTTCTAAAGCCAGACCAATAGGTCTGGCTTTTTCGTTGCTGCATTGAGCAGGCATAAGCCGTGGCGAGCTTTCCCCGAGCCTATTACTCCCCCCCGCTCCGATGCGAACTGCCTGATTGATGGTCTTCCCTATAAAGGCGACTTAGCGGTCAGAAACCTAAAAGACGTCTCGTACGAAATTTTTCGTTGACACTTCAACTGCTACACCCAATGCTAAAAAGGGTGTGGTATTTGGAAGTGATGCGAATGAAGAACTTCATGCTGGTTGAGGCCCCTCGTACGAGCAAAGGTAGATACCTCCTGCTTCATCTCGATCCCGGCATACCTGGGCAGGAGTTCGAGCCCTTCTCGCATTACGCAACCTGGCTGGCTGATAGGGGTTATGCCCCCAACACACAAAAGCTCTATGCCGAACACACCGGTCGGTTCATCGACTATGTGTACGAAGCTTCAAGGACAGAGTTTTCTGCAGATGTCGACGTCACGATTCAAAGCATTATCTACAGTTATCAAGCCTATCTGCTGTTTGGAATAGATGCTGGTAATCCCATAGCTAGCAAACTGGCCGGTACCCTGGGGAAAAAAGAGCTCACAAGTCATATCTCCCTCTCTCAGACGATAGAGGCCGCCATAACTTGGTTTCTCCAGGTGCTGGAGAAGAGGAACCTTATTGCTCCCGACCAGCTGTTCAGCTCTTTTTACCTGAATCGTCCTCAATACCGGAGCCAATACGAAATTTCGGCTCAAAAGGCCAACTCTTGGCTAGCTGCCGTTATCCGTGACTCACTCAACTCGGTGCTCCCCAAACGTAGGAAGGACAGGCTTTTTCCTCAGGCAGCACGCAGAGACCGAAAGAACGACAAACAACCCTTCAAGACCACTGCTTATCCGATTGAACGAGCTGTCAGCCTTGTCAGGCAGGCTAAGCCTCGGCGGACTAAGACCTTCTATCGGGACATGTCGCTCTATTCTTTGCTAGCCGCATCCGGCGCTCGCACAAGCGAGGCGCTACAAATGAGGATGTCGGACATCAATAGCGACGAATTCATGGTCTATCTTCGCGACCCTTTCGCTAGGAAGACACCAGGGATCACTGAGGACGAATACGAACTCCTTTCATGGAAAGGCCGAGACACTGAGATTACCTTCTTGATTGAACCTTTCGCCCGCATATTTTGGGATAGCCTAGAGAAATATTTGGCCTTGGAGTACAACTCCAGCGTTGGCCACGACTTCATTTTTCAGAACTTTGACGGCAGACCGTTCTTCGCTAGCGACAGAAGCAGCCGAGACAAGACCTTCAAGAGGTATGCCGAGAAGGCTGGGCTACAGAACGTAGATGGCATTAGCCTCCACTCGCTAAGGCATATGTACGGAACCTACACCCTTAACTACATGCCTGTTCCTGGTCAAAGCATCCCTGGTCTTCCCATTACCTACGTGAAAATTCTAATGGGGCACTCCAGCATTACTTCAACCGAAAAGTACGCCAAGCATGACACTGATATCATCGAGGCCTATCTGCAACACGCTAATCAATATGTAACTCAACGAGGAGAAGACTCTTTCATGACCATCCGCCAGGATTTCCATATCCGGCAGCTTGAGGTATTGCAGGAAGAAGCCAAAAGAATCGAAGGAGCCAAAAATGATTAACCTTACTAAGGACATCTTGATCATCAAGTCTGGAGAGGCTCTGGAGCATTCGATTAAAGAGTCCATAACAAAAGCAAAAGAATGCATTCGGAAAGAACTATTTAACAACGAATACATACCCCCAAGCAAGGTCACAAGCGCCTCTCGCAACCCCTACTACAATGCGTCTATTTTTAGGTGGTTCGACGATCACCTAAGTGACAACAATGCACCTAGCTATAACGAAGCCTGGGTGCGCAACGCTCATACCTGCTCGAAGAAGACGCCAGAGGCAAGCGTAGCTAAAGAAGTGGTTACGAAAAGTGCCGCTGACTGGCTGAATAAATCTTCACTTCAACGACTGACCAGAGACTGCCTTCTGATTCTCCATTTTCTTTGGCAAGAAAAAGCTGTACTCCTGCCAGCTGACATGAAAAAGCCAATAATAGGCGACACTGAAGCAAAAAACTCTAATCATTTTGAGTTTGCGGCTGTCTCCTACACAGAGGTACTTGCCCTAGTAAGCGCGCCATTTGTACATCACATCACCTATAACGACATTCCTGACATCACTACCGTGATGAATCACAGTGCTATAAGAAATTTCGAGTGGTACGCGTGGCGCTTGATCAGATGCACCGACTGGCATCAAATTGAAGATATCAATCCAGAAGATATCTCAAAGACTGTGGAGCATATGCTTCTCGCTAAAAAAGGAAAGGTAGATTGGTATGCCTACCCGATCGCACCGACTGCATTCTGGGCTTATGTCCAACAGCTTTACCCCGAACGTTGCCGTGATGGAGAAATTCATCGACCTATCAAAAATTCTATGCATGCAAACAGAAAATCTCTTGAATCGGGAGAATTTGCATACCCTAGTCAACATAAAAATATCGTAGAAACCTGGCTTAAGTACCAAGGCAAGTTAGTCACACTCCAGAAATCCAGAGGGATGAAGACCTACAGCGAATATGAGAAATGCTTCAGCATTCTCAATACATACTTGTTCAATATCTACCCTGGTGCCACGGGCATGCCCCCCCCATACCCTAAGGAACTGAATCGCAAACACGTCGAAGGCGATGGGTTCGATGGCCTACTGAGCTTTTTAAGGAAAGGGCGCTCGCCCTCCACACTCAAACATACCCTATACAAAATCGACACACTGTTCGGCTATCTTGCGATACACGCCAGCTCAGACCCCGATCTAACTGGCTTCGTCAATCCTATATCTGAAATTGATTACCCCGTAGTCAAAAGAAAGTCTGGCTCAAGCAAGCCAGCTTTTGGCTCCGAACATTTTCCATATCTACTGCAATACTGCTATGCCATCGAATCCTTCGGGACACATCTTGCAGAAAGGGTGCACAGTGAGGAGTTAAATCTTTACGCGCAACAGTATAGAGCGGATATTGACGCTGAATACTGGCACCATAGGCACAAAATCATACAAACAGAAAAATACGGCTATGTGCCAATTGTATTCTATCGCAACCCACTTTTTGATGTATCTCAACCGAAATCTCAATCAAATAATCCCATCAGTTACGAACCACTGCATCTGTTACCTAGATTCACCCTGCCTATAGCAGATCCAGTCCAGAATAAAAATGGCCGGATCATTTCATATCCCCAACTGACCTACATCAGACATAACATTCTTGCTTTGGAAACAGGAATCCGTAGCATACACATTCGTTGGCTGGAGAAGCGCACTTATGACATGCATATTGACCGTTCTAGGCGCCTTCCCCCGCTCTGCAAACTGCGAGTCAACACTGATAAAGCTAACAATGCCTGGGATGCTACGGTATCAAAAGCAGTAATTGATATTCTAGACCGCCAGAAGGAGATGCTAACTTGGTTTGATGATCCCGCCCTGGAACTTGAAACCTGGTATGACCATCATGAAGATAGTCCGTTTGGAAAAATCATTACTATATTTCCTAGGGGAGGCACGCCAGGAGTGCTTAGCCCCGACTCCTACACCAAATACTTCAGAAGACTGATCTATTCATTTGATTTATTTTGTCGGTTCAAGCTGGACATGGACTCAACAAATCCAATGCCAGAAGCTCTTGCCGATTATGAAACACTTGATAGCCCTGCGGACTACTTGTCAGCAATCCGGCTCGAACGGATGGCCTGCAAATTAATCGAGCATACTCCTCACTCCTGTAGAGTTTCAGTGGTATCAGAATACATTCGAATTCTGCCACCCCATATCATCGCGGCATTCATCACCGGACATGCAACTGAACATCACGTCATGTATTACGCCAAAGTTGACCCGGCCTACCTGAAATCCGTCGCCAAGTATCAAAAAATGAGCATTGAGCACGGCTGGCTCTTAGACCGGCCAGCAATGTCTTCCATCAAGGCCGAAGATATTTCATCAAAGCTTCAACAAGCATTTCGCAAAGACATAAACAGCTCCTTAATAGATTTTGGTGCTATTTCCTTTGACCGGGAGCATAACGACGAAGTGCTTTCAGGTATTAGAGCTGCGAGGCAGCGCCCCATAGACTCACTGGCGTTTATGCCCACTCACATCTGCCCTTTCGGCAACCACTGCACAGCTGATGTAATTAGAGATCTAGGTGCTGTACCTGGAATACTCATGCCCTGCGGTGGCTGTTACTATTCTATTAAGACTGTTGACCACTTGCCCAGAATTCACGGCCTAATCCGGGTGCTGACCGCTGAGTGTAGTGAGCTTGAGGCCCATATAGCTGAGGCCAAAAAGAATGGCGCATCACCCGAAAGCCTTGTGCAGAAGGCCAGCCGCCGGAAATTCTTGGCGTCGGAAATTATTTCCTGGAGCGTGACCACACACTGCCTTGAACAGATGCACAACGAAATCAAGACGCGATCTAGCTTCCTTGTAGAAAAGCCTGAAATCGTATCTGAGCACCTAGAACGACTAGAGCTAGAAGACAACACCCTATCTAACCTTATTGCAGGAACTGCAGAGGCCAAGACGCATGCCGAGTTTTTCACGCCACAACTTAAGCGCCAGATCATGGTGGCAAGAAACAAGCTCCTAGCGTACACCGGAGACTTTAACCGGATCTTGCAAGAGGCGCCGACAGGATTCACTTTGATTGACGAATTCAGGGGACTGATTCGATCCACCTGTGAAGTCCTCGGCCTTTCCCTGCATGACCTGAGTGCTGCAATGAGTACACCTATGACTCTTGAGCGCCCTAATTCGATTCTGAAGCTTGTTTCGAACCCAAGGGGTGTCTCAGCATGAGTAAAGGAGCTAAGCCTGGCCAGAATCGCTTTGCGGGCTCTCAAAAGATCAAACAAGACTACAGAATAGCCCGTATCAAGGAGGAAGTTATCCCGAAGCTGAAGGCTTTCGCCGGGAAGACGTCATTCACTGGCGTTACGCCTTTTTCCAAGTTTTGCGCGGAGATCTATAATAACGACCTGCCTATAAACGAAAAAAAGATGGGTTACAGAACGCTCGTACAAAACTCTGACTACTGGGAACTGATAGGGCCTATATATTACAGATATTGGGATCCTACCAGTGACATAGCATCAAAGAAGGACAAACACGTCGGAAAGCTGGCTACGCGGCGGGCAGACCAACTGCAGGCAGAGACAGAAAAGCTAAGAATGGAGAATGATGCACTTCGATCAGCCCTCCGCAATCACGGCGCCTCGCCCGCTACGCTGCCAAACCCTCAGCAGATCAATCAAGGCTTCATATTGAAGTTTGACAAAGTCTGTAGGGCCCTAAAATTGGTGCTGGATGCCAGCGATGGAATGTTCACCATTGATATGAAAGCCAAAAATATTCGTTGCATGTTCAACGATCTCGAACCACTAGAGGGGCTCGTACCAACAGAGCTTGTGGATCCCTTTATTCTCTGGATGAAAGAGAAAGATCATGACGGCCAATGATCAGAAACGCTCCCCTTTTGAGCGATACAGGCTTTATGTTGTCCAACTAGAACAGGCCGGAAAAAAACTTCCTGTTAACCAATTTGGCGATATCAATTTCAGCAAAATCGCCGACGAGTGTGGCAATCGTCGGCAGTGGTTCTCAGAAAGCGCCAAGAAAGTCTTTTCCCAAGACGGCGACACCCTTGAGCAGGTTATCGCAAAAGACATCCGGCGTATTGGCAGTGAGTTTTTCACGCCTAAAGATCCTGAGTCTATCTTGGTAGATATCGCAGATGCAAAGAGCCGAGAAGCCAGCCGTTTACGATCCATGCTGGAGCAAAAATCGAAAGAGAACGAGTTACTACGTGACCAGGTAGAGCGCCTATCTGCTGAAGTGCGCATGCTTCGTTCGACTGCAGCTGAGATAAGTGGTCAGCAGGAACTGATGATCGATTCCGGGCGGTCATTCATTCTATGAGTAACCTATCCAGTGTGATTCAGGTTAGTTCTGTGAAGCTTGGCGGTTTCGGCGGCGCGATTTTCTCTGGCCGTATCATTGGTGAGAATAAAGTCTTCACCTGCAAGGCCAGCTATAAAATCATCACTCGCGCTCCGCAACCAGGTGAGTGCTGGCAAGTCGTAGGATCGATTGTAGGGCATGATCAGTTCAGGGATTTTGTGCTAGTCGAAAGCTGCCACATTGTGAACCTCCCAGTAGCTGCATATGTCGAGCGTCTGCTCATCAAGCATCCCGCATTCCGGGGTCTTGCATTTGGTAAAGCCAAGGTTGCGAAGCTGGTCAGAGAGTTCGGTGCTACGAACCTAGCCCAGACTCTGATTGATAGGAAAGTGAGTCACTTGGCTGAAGTGATCAATCCCGGTCTTGCTCAGCGATTGGTGGATGCTTGGGCAACATTGCACAACGAAATTTCAACCATTGAGTTCCTCATGGAGCACAATTTCGACCCAGGCTTAGCCAAAAGCATTCTCAAGGTCTGCCAAACAGACACAGTTGAACGCTTAAAACGCAATCCGTACAGCCTGGTAGCGTTTAATGGTGTTCATCCGAAACTATGGAAAACTGTAGAAGCTGCAGCATCCAAACTGGGGATAACTGCGAATGATCCACGCAGATTGGCAGGAATGGTCGAGTACCTCTTGTATGTCCGATTGGATCAAGGGCATACCGCATGCTCGGTTGAAGATCTGAAAACTCTGCTGAGACGGGAAATCCGTTCTCCTGAATTAGTTGACCTATCAATAGCGGCTGCTCTCGATAGACGTGCGGTATGTGTCAAGAAGCTCCAAGGCGTACCATTCCTACAGCCTCTGGGCGCGGCGCTTGTTGAAAGTCAACTTGAGCAGCGTGTCGCATCCTTATTGTCTGCTCAGGTGTCTCTTCTCCATGGTTCGCCTCAGGAGTTGGCCGACGCGATTGAGGACTACTGCGCCCGCACGAACACCACCAATAGACACTCGCTCACTCCGGAGCAGAAGGGCGCTGTGTTAATGGCACTCACGAGCCGTATCAGTACTCTTACTGGGTTCGGAGGCACTGGCAAGACCACTGTGTTGAGGGCAATTGTTGATATCGCTTCAGAGTACCGCCCCGTCCACGTCCTTGCGCTGAGCGGCAAGGCTAAGGAGCGAGCAAAGGAAGTTATTGACCGAGACACATACACAATCCATAGCTTCTTGATCAAAATCAGCACTGAGTCATCTGGGCTTAACAGCGGTGGCGACCCGCTTGTGGTCATTGACGAAGCCAGCATGGTCGACGTCGCACTGATGCTCAAGCTTCTGAATGCCTTCGCCAACAAGGAGCTTTCACTTCTCCTCGTAGGCGACACTGGACAGCTGTCCCCAGTCGGGTACGGCATCTTCTTCCACTCCTTGGCCAAATCGAAAGCAATCCCCTCCACGCACCTTACTAAGGTTCATAGGACTGTTGGCGATGGTGAGCTGCAGAAGATCGCAATGGAGGTTCGATCCGGGAGTTTGAGCACCCTTCCCATTTGGAACGGTGAGCGGGATGGCGTATTTATCATCCCCTGCACCACCACAAAAGATTTGCTTGTCCATCTCACCCGGATCAAGCAGCTTATCCCCGACGCTCAGATCTTGACGCCCCATATGTCAGATCGCATGCCGGATTCTGGCCATAAGATCAACAACCATCTACAAAGCGTTCTTCAGCATACAGACGAGACGACAGGCATCAAGATGGGTAACTACTGGCTGCGTGTTAAAGATCCAGTCATCGTCACTCACAACAGCTACGAACATAATCTGTTCAACGGAAATACTGGCGTGATGTCCGGGACGACTACTATCGATGGAGAGAGCGCCGGCATCTTCTCCATCAACGGGTTCGAAGTAGTCCTGACACGGATGGAATTGTTCCTGCTGGGCGTCAAGCTTGCCTACGCAATCTCGATCCACAAAGCGCAAGGCAGCGAGTACCAAACCTCAATCATTTGCTCCCTGAGCGAAAGCGAATTCGTAGAACGCAGCATGATTTACACGGGCATCTCGCGATCCAAGCGTCTGGCCCTGATCCTGGGCACTCAAGCGGTTGTGCAGCAAGGAGTGGCTCGACCGAATCGCAGCGATACCCTGTGCGTCGGGTTTTCGGTTTGAGCCCTACTTCCACCTGCCCCACCTCGGTGCTGATTTGTCAAAAAAAATCACGGAGTTTCTGCCCGGCGAAGCTCGGGTAGAAACCGTTATTTTTATTGACAACACTCCTGCCGAGCGCAGCGACAGCCTAAGCTCTGGAAGTGGTTGGGCTCCGCCTGACCGCTTCCCGAGCCCCTCGGGCGGCGTAGAGTGGGGTCTGGGGCGAAGCACCAGGGTGTTGATACTAAGATTTAAAGCGCAGGGAATAGTTACGCTCTTTTCCAATACGTAACGCCTCAGCGGCCTGGAAGAGCCGACAACGACATTAGCTATCCCTAAACTTTGCAGCTATACGTTTTGTCGTGCCGGCCTATTCCGTGAACTCCGCAGGGCCTGGTGGCTAACGCCTAGTAACCCTAGCGCACCATGAAGTATCTTGTAGCAGCACGGTGCCACCTCCTCACCAAAGCTCTTGCCTGAAAAAGTGGAATATTTGGAGGAGTTGAAAGGAATCTCTTCTCATGAAACTTTGCAAACTGCGGATCAGCGGTTTTCAGTCATTTGGGCCAGACGCAACGGATATCACCTTCGAAGACGTGACCTATTTGCTGGGGCCTAACGGCGCCGGGAAGACGGCGACATTGCAGGCTTTAGCCCGCATGTTCGGCTTCGAGCCGGGCCTGCGACGCCTTCGTCGTTCAGATTTCCACGTGCCCTTGGACGAGCAGGAAGCACCACCTCAGCGCGCGCTCTGGCTTGAAGCTGATTTCACCTTCGACGAAACCCAGAATGATGAAGACGACGATACAGTACCGCCGTTTTTCTCGCAGATGACCTTACAGTCAGCGGATGAAAGCCCGCGTATCAGATTTCGCCTGGAGGGAGTGCTACATCCCGATGGAGATGTTGAAGAGCGCTTACTCTACGTGACACGGATGGATGAGCACGGGCTACCCACGACCGTAAAGCCAGTTGCTAAACGGGAAAGAGACGAGATACACCTGCACTACCTTCCGGCCCGTCGTGACCCAGCCGACCATGTCGCCTACGGTGCTACCGCGCTTTTAGGCCGTCTACTTCGTGCCGTCAATTGGAGCGATGACCGAGACTCGATCAAAGTGTTCACCACGCAAATCACAGAGTGCTTATCAGGAAATGAATCGATCAAGGCACTGAGCACTAGCCTTAGTAGTGCCTGGCAACGGCTTCACCGAGGAAACTTTTTCGCTTCCCCGTCCTTGACCTTTGCGAACTCGGAAATCGAGGCAATCCTGAGGCATCTATCGATTTCCTTCAGCCCCGGCCATGGCGAAACGCAAGTGGACTATGCACGATTGAGCGACGGTCAGAAGTCCATGCTGTACCTCTCGCTGGTGCTGACATCTCTCAGCATAGGTCGAGAGGTAAGATCAGGAGAGAACACTTCGTTCGATCCACTTAAACTAAAACCAGCGGCCTTCACGATCCTGGCTGTCGAAGAGCCCGAAAATAGCCTATCTCCCCATTATCTGGGACGGATTGTAAGCTCGCTCAAATCATCCGTAGGTGTGGATGCTCAAGCATTAATCGCTACACAAGCGCCGTCGATGCTCAGGCGCGTCGAGCCCGAGCACATTCGATACCTGCGTCTGAATGTGAAGCGTGAAACGGATGTGTCGACGATCGTACTGCCAGAGAAACAAAGCGACGCGTACAAGTTTGTACGAGAAGCGGTTCAGGCATTCCCTGAAGTTTATTTCGCACGCTTGGTTGTACTCGGTGAAGGAGACAGCGAAGAAATTGTACTGCCGCGCATTCTTCAAGCCAAGGGTGCACCCGTCGATGAATTTGCCGTTGCCATAGCTCCATTGGGGGGCCGGCACGTCAATCATTTCTGGCGGCTACTGACTGCTCTAGGCACCCCTCATATCACTCTGCTCGACCTCGACGTGGGCCGTCATCAAGGTGGTTGGGGTCGAGTGACTTACGTTCGTGACCAGCTTGATAAGTTCGACCCCGCACGCAGTATCCCTGGTGGCTGGGCACGATACGCTTGGGATGATGCGGAAATACCAGTAAGAACACATCACTGGTTCGAAAATGGGACGGATAACCGTGTCGACCTGTTCGATGAGCTGGAAAAGCGAGATGTTTTTTTCTCAGAGCCTCTGGATCTGGATTTCGCCATGCTCAAATCATTTCCCAATGCATTTGGCGCTACTCCATCTGCACCGACATTACACGACCATGTGGCCGTCCTAGGCAAAAGCCACTTCAACCCTGACCAGTATGGCGATGGAGAACAACAACTCTTTGCTGCCTATCACAAGCTGTTCAAGTTGAGCAGCAAGCCGGCAGCTCACTTGGACGCCTTGGGCAGGCTCACTGACGCGGAGCTATTGGCCTCACTGCCCTCATCTCTAAATCGCTTAGCTGATAGGGTCATAGCCAAGCTGGAGGAGTCGCCCGAATGATCTCGCACGATCAGTGGGCTCCTTCTCCAGGCGTGCGCCTAGAAAAAAATGCATGGAGCGTTGTACGCGATCTTGATCGATCCATTTTACTGACAGCAGGCCCAGGCGCAGGCAAAACTGAGGTGCTTGCCCAACGCGCTGACTACCTTCTGCGCACCAATAGTTGCCGTTATCCGAAGCGAATCCTTGCCGTGTCGTTCAAAACTGATGCTAGTCGGAATTTGAAGGAAAGGATTCAGCTTCGTTGTGGATGGGACTTCACATCTCGTTTTGACAGCGTGACCTTTCACGGTTTCGCTAAACGGATCATCGACAAATTCCTTCCCATTCTTGCGGAAGAGCGCCTGAGCCCGGACTACGCTATTGGCCCCGAGGCCATTCCAGGAAAGCAAATCACCTTCAAGCAGCTCCTCCCTCTCGCCATCAAGATCATTCAACACAGTGAGGTAGCACGAAACACAATCCGCAAGACCTATGCCCATGTGTTTCTCGACGAGTTTCAGGACTGCACCGCTGATCAATACGAGCTCATCAAACTTCTGTTCCTTGGCACAGGGATATGCCTCACGGCGGTCGGGGATCAGAAGCAAATGATCATGGGATGGGCTGGTGCTTTGGAGGGCATATTCAAAACTTATGCAGTTGACTTCAATGCCCTCCCGCTCCACCTGTATGCCAATTTCAGATCAAAGCCCAACCTACTTCGCGTGCAGAACGAAATCATTCGAGAAATCGACCCAATCGCGGTGACTCCAACAGAGCTGATCATAGGCCAAGGGGGCGAGATTTTGGCCGCTAATTTCCCGAACTCAGCGCAAGAAGCAATTGTGTTGGCGGACAACATTCGCAACTGGATTGAGGCAGGGCTCCCACCAAATGAAATAGCAGTGCTCGTACCCCGCCAAGTGGAGGACTACGGTTCCGTGTTGATGGCCGAACTGGGCAGCCGAGGTATCCCCTCCAGGAACGACAGCCAGCTTCAAGACCTTTTAAAAGAACCAGCAGCGCGGCTGGTAATCGACTACCTCACCTGTTTGTATGGAAAGGGTGAGTCAGAGGCTTGGTCACGCCTTATGGATCTGTTCACACCATACGAAGAGGGCAGCCGCGACCACCTTCACAGGTTATTTGAAACTACTTATCGAGCCCATATTCGCCAGGTAAAGGCGGCCAGCAATACAGCCTCTCCCTACGAGGACTGGTGGACACTCACAGGTGGTTTTCTGAAAGACGTAGGCTATCCGATTCTAACCACGTTATCGGGAGACTATGACTCGAAGCCTCGCTTACATGAGGTGGTGCGGGACATCCGAGATCGGATTCGCGCTTTGCTTGCGAGTGAAACCACCATCGGTCGCGCGCTCGCCCGTCTTTCAAATGACCGGGCGGTGCGCTTCCTGACGATGCACAAGAGCAAAGGATTGGAGTTTCATACCGTGATTCTTTTGGGTGTGGAAACCCAAGCATTTTGGGGTAGGCTCGCGGAAGAACGGTGTGTCTATTTCGTGGGGGTATCGCGTGCAAAGGAACGGTTGCTGATCACAACGGCTGAGTACCGGCCAAAACCTAAGGGGGCCTCGGGCCGGTGGGTAGAGTACCGCACACCCCACGGAGAATTCGTTGCCCATGTAACAAGGCATATGACAGGACGACTACCAGGCCATGGGCAGCCGCTCTGATGCGACTCCTAGCTATACACAGAGCACACTTGCAGTGCTCCCCCAGAAAAATAATGCTAAAGCGACTGGCCTAAAGGTAGCTAAGTGCTATCGTTCAGATTCCCACCCGCCGCCTCGCTAGGAGCATGGACAGGGCCCGGTGTCCGTGCAACACCCTCCGATATGTTGAACATGTCGCGGCTTGCACTGAATGCCAGGTCTACGATGCGTCGTGTACCCAGCAGCACGGCTAATTTGTCATTACACACCATGCAAGGAGTGCAAGATGCAGTACGTGGCTTGTTTGCGAGTTGGTCAGAATGACGTTAAAGCCCTGATAAATCTGGAAGCACCAAGGCGGGAGGTTGTAGCGCCTTTGCTAGACATGCGGGGTGATGACGATAGGCACCTGCAAACCTTCCTGACAAATTGGACTGAACATCCCTTTTTTCTGGACGTTTCAAGGGTCACCAAGGACGTCGCTGAGGTCTTCATTACAACCAATGATTTGCACAATACTAATGGTGCTTTTGAAAACAAACGGCGCTTCTTTGCAAATGTGGCAGGCATCAACCAAAACGTTATCCCCGTCATCTCCTGGGTTGATGATGACCCGCAGCGAGCGGTTATCCAAAGCGCACTCGCTCTACAAGGTGACTTTGAGCATATAGCCATCAGAGTTACCTGCCCAGAAAATGCTACCGCCACATCGTGGAGTAGATTGTTGTCCATCTTGGATGCCCTTGAGAGCCCCGAGGACGCGACAGTGATCTTAGACTTTGGCGCCACCAGTCCGGCAAATACTGCATCAGGATCAGATTTCAATTTATCGCTGAGGCAACTCAATAGCTATCAAATACGAAACCTGGTTTTGGTTAGCACCTCTTTCCCTATCGACAAGCCGGCATCAAACAGCTCGCGCTCCTCTGCTTGCTATGACGTAGCGTGGCAATCAAGGATTGATATCAACGGGATAGAATCACACATAATCTACGGCGACTACGCGGCGACAAACCCAACTGCCCCAATGGAATATGTACCCGGCATGCCTGTGCTTCCTTTTGGCTGTTATTACACACCAACAGAGTGGTGGCAACGGCGAAAAGGAGCGAACAAAGAGTTCGTGAAATATGTGGAAATTGCTCAGGAAATCAGAAACCTGCCTGGTTACCACGGTGATGAGTTTTGCTGGGCCACTCGTGAGTACAGCAGGATCGTCGCCACATCGACAAACTACGGTAATAACGGGACGTGGAACGGGTACAGGATCAACCAGCATATCTGCGCGATGATTCAGTCCATCGTAGATGCTGATAATGATTTCGATGACCTCGACGCTGACGACTTGCTCTAGCGGTAACGTTGTTTCAGGCACGCAAGTACATGTGACCTGATCTCGTTAATAGGGAGGGCGTCGCTGATCTGGCGACGCACTTCCTTTATGAGGTCGCGCCCCTTTGTTGCCACACCATGCTTGTTGGCAAGCGCATCCAATTCATTACGCCACAAAAAGCCCGTAAGGTGAAACTTGTCCTGGAGCTTGTTGGGCTTGGCTTTTCGGATCATCGCCATACCCGAGTAATCATCAACGACGAGAACCCCTACATGGGAAAGGCAAGACTCCAGTGCCTTCACTAGGTGCTTTGAGTGGCAGCACAGCCAGACCTCGTCAAAGCACCTCATGTAGGCCTCTTGCTGGCCCTCCCAGCGTGACAAAGTGTCTGCGTGGGATTTGATCTCGAAAGCGGTGAGCTTTCCATTTGCATGAACGAGATCGGCGCGTCTGGCCTTATCAATGAAGCATAGTTCCTCGATGAAGACGTCACTCTCCTCATGGGGCATCGCTTTCGCGACCCATTGCTTGAGGATTGGGCGGATTTCGGTCGGATTCAGCATGTGCGGATTATAGACAGACAATACCGGGTTCTCACGCTAAAAAAGCTGCTGATCGTCGCTTACGCCCCTGGGGCACTCATCAAGCTTATCTGACAAAGCAACGCGCCGGAGGGTTGCACTGCTGCTTATGAGGCCCGCAGATTTTTTGTTGGCTTTGACAGGGCTTTACGGGGAATAGTGGATTTGAAGCTATTTTTCTTAAATTTGATCCGGATGAGGAGCCTGACCAGGAAGTCATCAATCTCCCTCTTCCATGTTCACAGAGAATCCCGCCAGTCCTAGGCATAGCTTGCTTAGGGAAGCTTTGCCATAGGGCCTGCAAGGTGGCCGTACCGGGTCTGTCAAGGCTCAGCATTATCGAGATCTCGCATCATGTGATGCTTGTTCTATATGGCGATCCGGATTACGACAAGATCATCGATATACCAGTTAGCCACAGGCCCTAGAAGTGAAGCCGAAGAAACTGACCTACCGAAGTCTGCTCTCTCGCTGGGAATCACCGATCTAGTTTGTGATTGTGTTCCATCACCAGCTCGGCAAACTGCTGAAGGTCACTCTTGGAGCCGGCGCTCTTACGATCCAAATGGAATCCCATCATGCCAATTGACCTCGGCCCATCCTGATCGCATCGCTTGGAATCACCAATCATCACCGCGCTCGCAGAGTCTTTGGAAAGGTAGTGGCCTGGCTCAATACCCATCTGACTAGAGACAGACCTATAGATCTCAGGGTCAGGCTTCATGATCCCCAAAGCGTAGCTGAACGCGTAGACGTCCAAACCTGGGAAAAGCCTTCTGATAATCGGGCCATAGGGGGCGGCCAGATTGGAACAAATCCCCACTTTCAACCCTGCACTTTTCAGGTGTGAGATCGCCTCCGTCGCATCTGTAAAAGGCTGGATGGATGAGAGCTCTACAGTTAGCGCCTGGCTCAGTTGCCCAAGCTTCGCAGACGTCAGCGAGACACCGAGTAGAGCAGCGGCCTCATCGAACGCCAAGTCGGTGGTCATCAAGAGACGCAGCGCTGCTGAACCACTCATGCGCCCTTGCCGCTGGCTTTCCCTAATGAGCTCACGATAGGGATTTGTTCGCTGAGTAATCCGCACGATCGTTCCGAAGGCATCCAGCACCACCGCCCCAATCATGAAGTGCACATCTGTTTATCCACACCGGCCTGTGTCATCCAAGCACCTCTGCCCTTCAAAACAACCGCACAACGGTTGATAGGGGCATGGATTTGCGACGCCCTCGCCCAAGCAATACGTAAAGCTTGTTTTCAGTCTGGAAAAACATCTGCTCTGTGAAATCAATCAGTGGCGTTGTACGAAACCAATGCGATTCGCTAGCTGTTGAACTGTCGTACAGGACATCGAAAACGAGCAGCATGACTGGCTTTTTTCCTTCGTTAGCCAGTTCTTGAACAACGAGATCAGGTGCGTCCAGATCAAGCCACACCCACTCCCCCACGACACAAAAACTAAGGCCCGGAAATCGCTCCCGCGTCATTTCGATTGCGTCGTCTAGCTCGGCCAGGCCTCCTGCCATGACAGCGCTCGGGCCGATCATCTGGCCAACATCAAAGTCTTGCATGGTCACTCCATTATTGTGAGCCTGGTAATATGCATCAACGTTCCTGCAACATGCTGTGGCCGGGCTTCAGCCGAGCGGGCTCATCAGCCGCACTCGGCCCGTCTGTGCCATGGGCGAATTTAATGAAAGGTGCTATTAAGCTCCGGGAGGGCTACAAGGAGCTTACCCGACGAAAAACAGAAATTGCTGTCCCCTTCCACCAACAGGTAGTTGCTGCCCGAAAATGTGCGCGCGATCGTCCAGCCCTTCTCCTGCGTAAGCCCTACGATTTGAGACGTTCGAATTAGACGGCCATCCTGGAACCTGCCAGTAAGATCCATGAACACGTGACCGACCAGACAGGGGGGGGCGACCACAGGCTTCCATAGAAAAGCGCCAATGGGTGTCTCCAATTTTACCGTTGCAGCAGCCAGAACCTGAGTGGGCCATTCAACTGCGCTGGCCATCGCTTTTCCCTCCTGCCAGGTGCTCCGTTACCAGGACGTAGTGATCTGCACCATCAAAGGTTTGAAGCAACTTGAAATCGCCGTGGCCACAGATTTGCCGCACCGAGCGAGTGGCGACAGTAGTGCCGTCTGAAACGAGGCCAGACTGATCACAGAAAACCGTTGCCGCGTAGCGGTCGCCTACACGGGCTGCATTCATCAGGAAGGCGTCTACAAATACTCCCCAATCGTGCGCCTTTGCCTGGGCGACCTCACGTGGCAACTCGAAGACCTTTCGCGGCTCAGGTAGGGCAGCTGCGACGGGTGCGACGTTTGGTTTCAAGACAATTGGCTCCTCAGATCTCGATGATAAAAGATGGATCGAATCCGGTGGACTCTCCGGGATAGCCGCGAGGGTTGGAAATGACTCGGCACCCCGCCAGTTCAATATCGACACGTTCGTGCGTATGACCAAAAACCCAAAGATCCGCCTGCTCTATGAGGCCAGGCCAGTTGTTGGTGTAAGCGGCGTTCAGATGTCCTTCGTGCTTGCTTCCGACCGCCATTGATGATGGCGAATGATGGGTAACGACGACCGTTTTACCACTGAACGGCTTAGCCAGCTCTTCGGCGAGCCAGGCTTTCGCTGCCCGGTTAAGAGTAATCAGATCGTCAGGACGAAGACGTCGGTAGTTCGCATCGGCGCGAATGCATCTAAAGTCATTCATCCACTCCCTGGCCATCCATGAAGCCGCCGCTTGATCACCAGTCGCCGAAAAATCCGTCCAGGCAGTAGTGCCCAAGATTCTGACGCCATCGAGGATCAGCGTCTCATTTTCAAGCACGTGGACGTGGCCGGCTGCCGCCTGTTTCATTTTTTCCAGGCTGCGATCGATGTGCCCACTGTAGTACTCGTGGTTTCCACACACGTAGACGACAAGGCAACCAAATGCGCCATTTGCCCACTGTACGCCTCTGGACTTCTTGTCGACGTCACCAGCGAGAATCACGACATCGGCCGCTGGGTCTAGGGTCGGCTGGCGAAAGAGGTCGAACTCGTTATGGAGGTCTGAGACGACGTGCAGTCGCATAGCTGGTTAAACTCGGTTTAAGGGTTTATTGAATCTTCTTCGCCCCGCAAGCGCGGCGCGACGGATAAAGACTGTTAATTTGAAAAGGCTTAGAAACGACAGCTAGCCCGAAATGGGGAATATAGACCGTAGTTCCGGGCAAAGCAACATGGCTTCATCCTCACTTTTTGAGGAAACCCAATGTCGAAGCGCGCAGGCTTGGCTGCTGCCCTAAGGGCCGTCAGGGCCGTTAAGGGGCTTTCGCAAAGCGACTTAGGGGAAGCTGCCGATCGAAAATTCGTTTACCGGCTTGAAAGCGGAAAGTCAGACATGACGCTTGGAAAGCTCGATGAGATCGCCAGAGCCGCAGGCATAAACCCGATCACGCTAATGGTGCTGAGTGCAGTCACGAACACCGGCCTCAGCGCTCGCGACATCATGGAATCAGTGCGCGCCGAACTCGACGCATTCGAGAATGATGGGGGGTATGTGGCCCTGACGAGCCAGATTCAGGATGGAGCGGTTGTGAGCCGCGCTTCGGAGCGTCAAAAACGCTTGGAGGTCGTGCAGGCGTGCAAGGCGATGGGTATGACTCAACGAGAAGCTGCTCAACATCTGAATTTAGCGAAATCGACTGTCGCCGACTTATGGAATCACTGACCACCTCCGGCACCGCTCAAGGTTTTCTCCGTCTCCAGGCTTAACCACAATTGTGTACCGATCATGGATCGGTAATCTGCGCGATCGTGACCTGTATCGCTAGGAGACCCTTCAATACAGTGTGAGCAGCAGCCTCAGTAACAGCAAACGCAGGACGATCACAGAATACTTTGCAGGCCGGCTCTGCGACGGGCATCCTCGATCCATGCTTCCTGTTCTTGCTTTATTGTCATCGCTGGCACCTCAATGTCAGTGAGCCCCTGAAGTAGCTTCAATGTTTCCCAAGACTCAAAATCGTGGAACGGATTAAGGCCCATCACATTGCCCAGAGTCTGATCCACTGGCATGTTATTCGACACTATCTTTGCAAACTTATCGGCCGCTGCCGTAGGCTGCCAACCGGACACAAAAAGCAACAAGGCGGCAAAAGCGAGGAGATATTTGGTGTTTTTCAGGCCTGCTAACGGTGAGTACGTTTTTCCTAGCCTCGCAAGCGGCGCATGATTTATGCAGATGAATTCAGCGAAGTTCTGTGTCAAATCATAGTGTTCAGAAAGCGTGGTGGGATCGAAGACTGACTTACCCTGATAATCTGAGGCCATTTTCTCGATCCTGCTTGCCACTCCATGAAGAAATATTTTCTTTTCAAAAAGCTGCTTCAGAATCGGCTGATACGTCAGTGAAAGCTCTGATCTTGCTGCAGCTTTAAAGTCGAAGTTAGGCATTCTCAAAACGGCATCACTTAACGCAAAACCTTGCAGCGGGCGGCGTGAATACCAGTAACCTTGGTGCCGTAACGAATCCAACCATCCGGGCAGTTGGGGATCAAGCGTCACCACAAATTGGGATTCCAGCTTCTGCTGGAAAAACCACTCGCGCATCGCTCGTATGTCCCGCTGTTCGAACACCTGAAGCGCTATACCCTTGCAGACCAATTCGCGAACAGCACGAGACACACCGTCCTTGGCGGTCGAAAACATGACCAGGTTTTCAGGGATGTGCCCTGCCGGCACGTTTCCAGCGAAGTCACAAAAGGGGTGATGCCCTGTGCCCGCACCGCTTTTTGCAAACCGAAAGTAGGCCTGGCGAACGACCTGCCCGTCCGTTTTTGACCTACCCGCCCGAACAACCTCAGCACCGTATTGAAAGCACGACGGGCATTCGAGATCGCTCGCTATATGGGTTTTCCATGCCTCAGGGATGGCTTGGCTCTTGCCCAACTCAGGCTGCGCTGTTTCTTCTGATAACCGACTCAGCAACTGATCTACGTCGAGTTCCATGCCACGGGACGATGAAAAAGCGGTGATTGGCATGTTCTATACTCACTGGCTACTGAAGCGGATTATTTTGCTAACCATTTCCCATAGGCATCGATGTCAATCATAGGCACGGTTCCGCTGAATTGGAGCTGCGCTATGAGCTTGAACAGGAACGCCGTAGCGGGCTTATTCTCACTCTCAAAACTGAACGCATTGGCATTTGGGTCATAGAAAAAATGGCCGTGGGACGCAACGCAGCCAAGATCAAGTCTTCCATCAGCCATCTCCACATGTAGGGCTTTGTCGAACGAGGCCCCCAGTGCCGGGCTCCATTCACTCTCAAAGGTCAAGAGACCACCCAAGATCGGGATTAGCGGTTTAGCGGGATAAACACCGCCCGCATGGGGTATAGGCAAGCTGGTACGATGAAGCCTGCGAACGCTCGCAACCTTTTTCTGGGCATAGGCTACAAGGTCTGCTGAGGCAGTCTGCTTCGCTTCAAAAGCAGCGTAGACGCTTTCTGCCGGCACAATGATGTGATCGCCGAATTTGAAAATGAATGGGGAGTATTGTCGGTCAAAGACAACGACATCAATCTGTTCGCTGAAGTTACCCAAGCTGTCCACTACAAAGGCATTGGCCGCCTGATACCGCTTGGGAAGATACGTATCAAGCATGTCGATCCAGACGTCTTCACTTGCGTCACCCTTGGTGCCAGGGTGTGCGAACGCCTTGCGCGCAGTCCCGAGACGGCTCTGAATGTCTTCATGCAGGGACGCGAGGAGCGTGGAAAGTGACCAGTTTGACATATTGCCTCCAACACACAGAATGAGATGAGCAGCGAGGTATGCGTCTGCTCAACTGGGCACTTAACGATCTTGGAACGCCGGCGTGGGTGACATCGCTTGGGCCGTTTGAAGAGCTTTCCTGACGTCCACCGCAGTGTTCGGGTAGCCGGACAAAACGATGGCTGGAACCAGCCGCTGATTGATGTCGGAGAAGGTGAAACCTGGTGCGCCGGTGGTTCGTGCACCGGTCAGCTTCACCAGCTCGTTGATCGCCTCGGCTCCGAGCCCCAATCCTTCCAGCCGGGTAGTGAGCAGGTACCGTCTTTGAACATCGTCCGGCCGGCCAAACGTTAAAACTTCCGCCGCGCGCCGCTGAACGGCCGGGTCAAGAGCCTTCAAGCGATTCGTACACATCAGCACCGCTGCCGGCAATTTCTGATTGGCAATGCGATCAATCCCTCGGATGAAAGCGTTAACCCCGGCCCGATCTTCGTGGTGCATCTGGGCGTTTTCTCGGGATTGAGCCAAAGCATCAGCCTCGTCAATGAGCAACAACACCGCGCCCCGCGCCTTGCCGTTGTTGTTCTTGAGCTTCTCAGCAGCCTCAATGGTGTAGTCAAAAGCGGCAGTAACCAGCTGGGTCATTTCCCCCACTCGCCCCTGCCCTCGGGTTGCCAAACTCAGCGGGTACAACGTGATGTCGATCCCTTCTTGCCGAGCCACGGCATCCCCAATCGTCTCGGCCAACTCAGTCTTTCCAGATCCAACGTCCCCCGCCAGAACCGCCAGAGGAGGTCGACGCAAAACCGTGTCAACCGCTGCTCGCGCATGGGGGTGATGCTTCTGGGCCCACTCTTGCAGACCAAAAGGATTGACCAGCAGACCCAAGATCTTCGTAAGTCGATCCTTTTGGTCATCAAGCCCCACGAGCCGAGCCAAGCGCTCCTGTGGCTCGTAGTCCGGAAAGGACATTCGGCGTTCAAATAGTTCGTCCAAAGACGGTTTCGTATTCATTAGTAGCTCCTCACGGTGGCGCGATTAAGGGCGCGACCGCCCGCAGAATAGGTTTTGTCGTTGTCCACATAGCCGCTAATACCGGGCGCAGATGCACTGCCCCGTGGGAAGGGCAAATCTTGGAGGGCACTGTCCTTGTCGGCTGACGAGGCGCTGTGGTACTTGGGGCTGTAGGTGAGGAAGCTGTAGAAAGATGCTCCCGACACGTCCTTGCCCTGCCGAACGCGCCCCGGATCATCATCTGAACCCGATCCAACCAAGTCTCCAGCGGTATAGATCAACGAGGGCTCGATCCAGTCGTCGCCACGCTTGAAGCCGTACGTCACCTCACCTAGATACCCCGCTTTCAGCAGGACTACTAGCTCCGCCTCGTACTGCTCGATCAAGGCATCGCTGGGGGTGCCATAGAAGCGCTGCATACGACGTAAATCCGTTGCGACCTTGGCTGCCATGTGACGGGCATGCACAACAGTGAACGTCTGCGTTTCAGTGACCGTAAAACTGTAAGAAGACATGGCGTGATTACCCCTGAAATGAAGAGCCCAAGACCTTCTGCCAATACCCGACCGTCAGCTGTTTGGTCGGCGCGTAAAGAGCGGCGTCAATGGCATCACCCGCATCCATCGCCGCGTCGATGATCGAGTCGACATTGCGTTGGGTGTACAGACGCGCCACATTGTTGTCGGGGTTGACCGGGTCGATGATCTGAACCAGATCGGTCAACGGGCCCACCTTGGAGGCTGCGTAATTGTCTTCAAAGACGATGCGCTCACGCAGCTCGCTGGTGACTAAGTAGGTAAAAAACGCCTGCAGCGCTTCGGGATAATTAGAGAAATTCACGCCCTTGTCGCTCAGCTTGGCAAGAATCAATTCGATCATGAAGGACTTGAATCTAAAATCCTGGCGCTCCTGCTTCATCAGCCGCGCCCAGTGCTTGGCGAGCCGCACAACCTGAGCGAAATGTGTCGGCGACGCGCGCTTTCTGACTTTGATGAACTCAAGGTGCAGCGGAATACTAGTGGCCAGAAAAGATCCGTCTTCCTGACTGACCAGATTGCCGCGCCATTGCGGCAACCCGGAATACAAGACGGGTACCAGATCGACGTCCAAGCCAGACCCCCTGAACGAGACAGTTACCGAGTACGTCTGGGGCTTGACTTGATCCGGGCTGAAATTGGAAAACGCTTTGCGAAGTCGGTCAGCCAAGTAGTCCAGAAGCGCGCGGGTGTCGTGGGGAGCATCAGAACCACTGATGTAGACCGCGACATCGATATCGTTCAGCGAGCGCAGCGCAGTGCCTTTGGCCAGGCTGCCTGACACGATCATCCGCTTCAGCGAAAAATCAGGGTGATCCGAAAGATAGCCTTCCAGCTTGTCCTGCAAACGTCCCGCCTGCTCCCGATATTCCTTCGCCTTCTCCTTCGGCAGATTCACTCTCTCCTCCGCAAACCGGGCTATAACCTTGTGATCTACATGCTCTGTCGACATTTCATCCCCCTGGAGATCAGCAGATAAAGGCCGGGCGAGCGCTCAGAGAACATGTCGTCAGGCCGTAAATAAAAGTTCGGAGTAGCGAACTTTGTGACAAACTGCTCCTGCGAGTCGTCAATGTCAAACGATTTGTTCGGAACCGTGGTACTTTTTTACCACCTATGGAGGAATGCGACGATGGCTACCCATCTCGGCGAGAAGCTTCGCGACCTGCGCAAGCAGCGCGGACTCACCCTGGAAAAGCTTGCGGACATGGCAGGGTTGAGCAAGAGCTACCTTTGGGAGCTGGAAAACCGGGAATCTCAACGTCCCTCAGCTGAAAAGCTCACGGCCTTGGCTGATGTGCTGGGTGTAGGAACTGCTTACTTTTTCGAGGATGATTTGAGAGCACCTGAGGAAAAACACCTTGATGAGGCGTTCTTTCGCGGCTACAAGAACCTCGAACCTGATGCCAAGGCGCAGCTGAGGCGGATACTGGATACTTTCAAAAAGGATTTTTGACAATGACTGAGCCTGAGGTATGGACACCACAGAAAGCTGCCATTCGATTGACCAACCTCTGTGATCATTTCAGCAAGGCTCATGGGGCTCCTCGCTTTCCTGTCGATGTAGCAGAACTTGCCTTGGGTACCGCAGAGGTCTTCAAGTGGCCTGATCCAATCGCCAAGGTGGACTGCGTCGATATCAAAGGATTCGACGGCGCGTTGTTCGCCAACGAAGCGAAGAGTCGATGGATGCTGCTTTATAACAGCGGCCTGACCTCGCTAGGCCGGATCCGCTTTACCCAGGCTCATGAGCTGGGCCACTACATCCTCCACCGCTTGAAGCGTGACGAATTCAGGTGTAGCGGTGATGACATGCTGTCTTGGGAAGACAAAAACATTGAGGCCGAAGCGGATTTGTTTGCCTCCTTCCTGCTCATGCCACTGAATGATTTTCGCACTCAGCTCACGACTACCGTCGATTTTGAGCTGCTGGGCTACTGCGCGATGCGCTACGGCGTTTCACTGACCGCCGCTACGCTGAAGTGGATTCAATGCACCGATGAAAGCGCTGTGCTTATTCTGTCTCGTGATGGCTTCATGAAATGGGCATTCTCAAGCACAGCAGCACGTAGAAACGGCGCCTTTTTTCGCACGCGTCAAGGCGCTGTGGAGATTCCATCAGGCTCGCTTGCGGCATCTTCCACTGTGACACAGGAACGCCAAGGCGTAGAACTGCCAGCATCGACGTGGTTTCCACACGCTGATCGAAGTGCCAGCGTTCGTGAAATGAAGATCCAGTCTGATAGGTATGAGTACACGATCACCCTCCTGTGCCTAGCGCGCAGCGCGTCGATGTGGCCACCGTTTGATCAGGAAGATGATGAAGATGGCCGGTGGCGTTCGCGTCCATAGCCAAATCCCGCACTGTGTCGGTAAATGGGTGTCCGGTTTGATTAGACCATTCCGGCATTATTGGCGCGGGGCTAAGCTTGCCTGTCTCGCGCCATCATAAAGTCAGCGAAGGCATTCGCTGGGTTGTGCCCACCTTCATCACCAGCCCTTCCAAGTGCTTCTGGAGTGACATCTGTCGTAGGCCAAACACAGCCGCTCACGAAATCATGCAGAAAGCCTAGGTTGTCTAGCTTCATGAAGAACTCATCGTCGGTTTCACCCTTTTGCCGCTTGGTATAGTAGTACGAGAGCGCGCTAGTTAGCACGTCGGTAAGCTGGATGCCATCAGACTCGTGAGAAGCACTGAAAGCCAACGTATTCAGCCTCAGGGGCAGCTCAATCTGGGCGTTCCCGAAACCGATAACTTGCTGCTCTTCACCCTGCTCTTCAAGCTCGGCGATTGCGGTGAAAAATTCGGCCTGCCGTTCCAGTGGCTCCGAGTCATCGCATATCGCGTCGAACCCGGCGTGCTGCCTTCCCCACTGAACACACAATGAAAAGAAACCCGGTATCGCAGGGTTGAAGGTATTTTTTGGCAGATCTTCGAAGGCATCCCGGACAATCATCGAGGTCATGGACAGCATTTCGAGCTCCCACTCCATCGGCAGCGTGCTCTGTGCGGCAGCTCCTTTCATCACCTCTAAATGCTCGTAGAACGCCGTGATTGCTTCCTCACTCCTCTCGCCGCACATGTCGTAGTAGGCGGAGAGAAATTGATCGAAGCAAGCATCCCCCACTGCTAAAGGAAGGCAAGCGAAGAGCATATTGCTCAGAGCGATGTTCTGGCCGTTCTCATAAAGGTTAAAGTCGAATTGGTAGTAAAGCAGCGGCTCCAGGAGGTCATCAATCACCTTGGTCAGCAGCATGAACCGCTTGTGAAACACCTGTGCCTTGAAGCGCTCAGGCGTTACCAAGTCGGACTGGAATAGCTCAATGATCCGGTCTTGCCCTCGCCCAGACTTTCGGAGCTTTTTGAAGTGGATTTCAGCCGCCTGCTGGGAGCGGAGTGGTCGGAGAAGCTGCTCGCACTCTTCAGCGTTGAAGTCACACGAGCCAAGGATAAACAGTGGTTGGTCGAGATCGGCCAGCTGACGTCCTGTGTTGCCTGATTCGTCGAAGTAAATTGTTGTCATTTCGCTACCCTGCGTTCCTGCCATCGTGGAGTCTTAAATGGCCAGCATGAAGCTGGCCACCACCTCATCAATATCAGAACTCGTGTTCAACATCATCGAAGAAGTTTACGTGTAGCTCGTACTCCAGCGAGCCAAAACGCGCAAGCAAGTCTGCCCTCAGTTCGCCTTCAGCTTCAGGTTCAAAATTGATCCAGTAGCTGTACACGAGACCATCATCCGACTCGTTGGTGGTGATCTCTGATCCCGCCAAGAGCTCGCCATCTTCGACCGATATCCCCAGCTCGCTTGCGAGTGCTTGCGCCATGGACATGCGGTTGCTGTTTCGAGCCTCCTCCACCTGAGCCCAATATTCGTGCTCAGATGTACGATCTCGATCAGCATCCGATTCCATACTGGAGATGGATACGCCATCCTCTGCAAGCAACCACTTACCATCACGGCGAAGCAACTCGACTGTGGAAGTAAGGAAGAATGCTGCACCGTGATACACGCGATCTTGATCTTGCTCGCCCTGATAGGTCAGCGAAACCCCCAAGATCAAAATCCCCGTTGAATCGGCGTATTGAGTGGTGTCGACCGTCAAGGCGTCTACCGTGAACCCGCTTGCGTTTGTCTCCGCAATCGCACCGGACAGCTGATCTTCCAACTCTTGATCCAGATCCGAGAAGACATCGTCCTCGTGGATCGCGTCGTCAAAATCCTTGATCCCAAAAACAGCCATCATCAAGCGCGGATCCTCGGGATTCCGCTGAGCGACCACAGCAAGCTCGTGGTAATCAGCGAAGCCAGCCGTCCGGGCGAGTGTCTCTTGAGCGACAGAAAGCTTTACGTCCTGATCACGAACGAGCTGCTTGGCTTGAGATTTGAAAATGTTAAGCGGGGAAAAATTGGACATAGCAATGTCTCCAAAACCATAGACGCTTTGGTTACCGATTGCCTGTTCACCGGGCAGCGTCGGGTTAGGGACATGCCGATGTAAAACGAGGGATGCATCTATGATGGGCTATTGCTTCGCGAAACAGGCGCCAGGCGACCATCACCGCCTGACCCGATCATAGGTCAGGAAAATCCACTTCGCAATAGCCTGCGCAAGGGGATCGCTAGGTAGCTTTTCGGGAGGAGTGTCTTAGAGATTGCTCGGGTATAAGACACGACCGCACGCGAAGCGCGCCGGCCCTCTGGGCCAAAGGCCTGAGGTTTGGTTTACGACAGCCGTACCCGCAGGGGCAAGCCCGAAACTGAAACCGCGTCATCGCCATCAAGCTGCAGTTATGAAGACACCCGGCATGCGCCGCGTACGCGTCAGCTTTGTTCACCAGCTCAAAATTTCTCAACCCCTGCGGTGGGGTCAACCCGATCAGTGACCCAGCTCAAGGCTTTGTGATGAAGGGCGTCTTCTGCGGCGTGCAGCTCGTTAACCGTCGTCTTGTCATGCTCGTTCAGGAACTGCTCTAGCAAGTACATGGCTTCGTAGCCTTCGTCCTTGTCTACCTGTCGGCGATCTTGAATGCCTGCGTAAGGTGAGTCGCCTTCATCCCGAGTCCGAGTGTAGGTATAGTGCGCTCAAAAATCTCTAAGGCATATCTCTAAAGTCACATGCCTGTCGAAAAAGCGTCTGCAGTTCATGGTTCAGATTGTCAATATATCTGCTGTCCAAATCGGAGTATCTGGACTCTCGAAAAGAGCAAAGTTCGGTGCTCTGCAACCAAGTGTAGCGTGCCCACCTCCGTTGATAGAGCAGAGTTTTTAGTCTCTCCATTGTCGCCACGAGGCCGTCTTGGCGGTAAGCGATGCGTGCGTCATGGGAGCGGTCAGGATGGTTATGCCCCCATTCTCCGAATGAAAATCCGCGAGATCCGCTCCAGATTTTGTCATAAGCAGACTGCGGGAGGATGCCTTGGTCAACGAGACGCTGATTGCCCCAGAGAGCATCGATAATCACGGCCAAGTGGTCGGCAAACTTTCGCTTCACCTCTTTTTCCGTATTGGGATCAAAAAAAGGCACATTTATAGGTTTATTTCGGCGCATTCTAGCCATCTCTTCGGCATCAAATTTCCACTCTTTAAGCACCTCTGTAGGATACACGTGCCAGTTATGAGGATGATCGACCAGCCTATGGCACGGACGACACAAGGGAATGCAGTTAGAGATGTGATCATAATCAAAGTCGAGTATGAATTTGTATCTCGGCCCGTTAGAGGCCTTCGAGATTATGTGAGCGGCTTCAAATACGTCGACCTGGTACGGCCCATCATCACCGGGGCCAAGCAGGTAGCAGGAGCAGCGAGGATTAGCGCATATACCACCTGTTCGTGCCGCCGCGATGAGACGGACATCAGCTTTGAAAGGCATGGGTACTCCCTAGGTAAGCGATCAATTCCTTAAGCAATTCCACGCTCAATCATACGATCCAAAAGCGCTTGGGGATGAATGCGATAGGTGCCTGCACCAACCCGCTGCGTGAAGTGGTCATAGGTTGGACTGCTCGCGCCAGTTGTCATCTCCGAATTGGATAGGATGACGCCTGTATAGGTTTCAGCCACATCGCTGAAGAGCTGGATCACAGCTTGTCTCGTGACAACAAGACCTTTGCCTAGGTGACCGTCGATTACAGCATCCAGTACATTGGTGCGCAGACTCATGTCGTGTTCCTTCTGTCAGGGAAAACTGGGCGGGGACACTAGCTATTTTTGCTGGCCAATGGCTATTCTCTCATCATTTCTACAGCAAGGAACGCGCATGAAGCTCAATCCACTGCACCTCAAGATCGCAGGTTTGCTTGAAGGCAGACTGTTTCGAATTCCAGAATACCAACGTGCCTACTCATGGACGTCTCGTCAGCGTAAAGACTTATTCGGCGACATCGAGGAGGCATTTCGATCTGGTCGGGAGCACTTCATGGCTACTTTGGTCGCCTTGGCGAAGGAGAAAGAAACCCGCCTTCTCGGCGTTGACGAGTTCAAGACCGTTGAGCTGGTTGATGGCCAACAACGTGTTACGACCCTCATCATACTTATGAAGGCGATTGAGAAGGCTCTAGATAACGACGATGCTAAGCAAGCCAAGGTGCGGCGGGAGTTGAGTGAGCTCCTTGTAAAGGGAGACGACCATTCTCTGATTCTGCTCCAGACAAACCATGATGCGAGTCAGGTTTTCACCAACTACGTCCGCAAGGGAGTGGTGGAGGAAGGCCCAGCAAAAACTGCTGCAGATCAGAACCTGGTTGAAGCTGCCCGTGACTGCGAGCTCTTTGTGAGCAAATGGTTGGCTCGTGGAGATACGATCTTTGAGCTGTTGGTGACCATCAGGAATAAGCTAACGATCATCTACCATGAGATTTCTGACGAGGCTACGGTATATCGAGTCTTCGAGGTTCTTAACAGCCGTGGGCTGGATGTGAAATGGATCGACAAGCTCAAAAGCCAGCTGATGGCACTCATTTTCGAGCACGTTGAGGGTGGGACTCGCGACGAGGCAGTGTCTGAAATGCAAGACGTCTGGAGGGGCATTTATCGCTCGCTGGAAAACAGCACACGAATCGGAGACGAAGCTCTCCGCTTTGCAGGTGCATGGGCGTGTGACGCACGACCGAATCGGATTCCCAGTGAAGCAGACTCGACCGCATTACTAACCTTGAAGGCGGGCACGCAGCTAAAAACGATTGCAGAGGTTGGTCATGAACTCGAGGCGGTCGTGCAAGCGAACCTGCGCCTGTTCCGAGATCCGCGCCTCCGGGCTGTGACGCGAATTGTTCACGCTCGATTTGTTGCCGCAGCGATCCTCCTGCGGAAATTCGACAAGAAGACGGAGCAAGAACTACTCGGCAAATGGGAGCGCGCTACTTTCAGAATCTACGAGCTGGCAAGCCGGGATAGCCGACACAAGGTTGGGGAGTACATCCGTCTTGGCTATGAAATCTACCGGAACAACCTGAGCAAGGATCAAATCCTCAGTGGGTTGGAAAAAATCTCCAAGGGTTATTCGATTGACCAAGTTTTGGACAATATTGAGTGGCTGAGCAGCTACGATGGCTGGCAAAATCAGCTGCGCTATGTTTTGAACCGTTATGACGAACACTTGGCCCAGCTCGCAGGGCAGAAGCTAAATGAGAGCCAATGGGGAAAGATCTGGGAGCAGGATGCCGCTAGCTCAATAGAACATATCGCACCGCAGAGCAGTGGCGTTGAGTGGATGCACCATCTGGGGAATCTGACGATGCTCCCGCCTGGAACAAACTCTTCACTAAAAGCTAGGCCTCCGGTTGAAAAGATAGACGTCTATCGAAGCTGCGGACTGATTGCCACGATTCATGTCGGCCAACAGATTCATGAAGCTGGTTCTTGGACAGAAGACATGGCTTTAGCTCGAACAAAAAGCATCGAGGATTTTATAAGGCATGAATGGGCGGACTGAGCGACAAGTGGGTGGTGACTGTAGTTGATGGCGGCGCCAAAAAACGGCCGATCACTATTTTGCTCAAGGCGTGCATCCTGGAAACTCCGAGCCACACCGGCTTAGCGCCTCAGCGTAGCTGGAGGATGGCTATAGCTACCGCCTTCCCTCAGTGCAATTATGGCGGACATACTCAGCCTGTATGCCAGGCGGAGCCCGAGTCTTCGATTTGAAAGAGACGCAGGCCCATTGGCACCTTTGGAAACCCCCAACCCGCCCGGAGACTTTCGGATCATGTCGTTCATCGCCGGATTGCGCCCCGCCAACGCAAGCGTGCGCTCAGGGTTTGCGCAATCAGTTTCTCCAAGAACGAATGCTGCGTGGTGATATACCCAGTTCTAGCATCGGTAAGGTGGACGTACGGCAACAGTTATTCCAAATACAACACCGGTGTTGTATTAAAGAAATTGTGGAGAACGGGGCGACATGTGGTCACAGCACCCCGTGCTTACTGGAATCTGCTCATGTAGAACCGGACGGACAGTAGCCGAGCGACAAGTTTGAGTACCACATAATGGTTCGAGTCCGTGTGGGCCCACCAAATAAAAAGCCGCGCATTGCGCGGCTTTTTTCGTTCTTGCGCGGCACCCACACCGGGCTCATCACGATCTCAGTCAATCACCACATGCGGCAAAAACCGGCTGCTGTCCTTGGTGATCAAACTGTCATCTTCACGAATCCCGATCCCCGAAGCCGTATCACCCACCACCCAAGACCCGATCAGCGTGTAGCTGTCTCCAAAACGAGGCAGTGGCGCGAACTCTTGAAGGATGTAGGGCGCATCGTTGTAGGGCCCGTCTTCGAAAATGACCTGGTCAGTCGGGGTGCGGATTTCGATGTTGGCGCCTTCGCGGGAAAAGTAAGGCTTGCGCACCCAGCCTTTTGGCACCGCAGATTGCGGGTGCTTATCCACAAAGGACGGCAGCAGATTGGGATGTCCTTCGTTGAATTCCCAAAGCAGCGGCAGGATGCCTTTGTTCGAAATAATCGCCTTCCAGGCAGGTTCGATGAACTGCGTATCGCACTGGGGGATGGCCTGGCCGTGGGGCTCATGAAAGACATGCTCCCAAGCGTGCAGCTTGAAGATGCGTTCGATCCAGCGGCCTTCAAGATCGACGAATCTGCCATGGGCATTAAGGCCAATGTCTTCGATGTCGATGTGGCGGGTGTCGATGCCGACATGTTCAGCCATTTTGCGCAGGAATTCCGTCGTACCCCGGTCTTCGATGGAGCCTGACATACACGAAAAGTAGAACGGCCCGCCTTCCTTGATCGCCGCAAAAGCCCGGACCAGATCCTCCGCTATCGAGTTGAATTGCGAAGCGTGGGCCGGCAATACGCCGCGCTGGATCTGCTCTTCAAGCCAGATGAGCTGAAACGCGCCCGCTTCATACGCTGACGTAGGCGTGTCCATGTTGGCTTCCAGCAGCTTGGCCGGGTTTATGCCGTCATAGCTGAAGTCAAAGCGGCCATACAGATGCGGGTGGCCTTCCTTCCACGAGGTGCGAACCAGATCGAAGAACGCCGGCGGAATGGCCAGCCGGGTCAGCAGCTCTTCGCTCTCGACGACCCTTTCCACAACGTCCAGGCACATGGCATGAAGCTCCTGGGTCGGCGCTTCAATGTCGCGTGTGATCTGCGCTTCGGTGAACTGGTAGTAGGCCCGCTCATCCCAGTAGCGCTCGCCGTCGATGGTATGAAAGTTGAAGCCTTCACGCTCGGCGGTCTGGCGCCAGTCAGGACGTTCCTGGATGCTGATCCTTTTCATGGGTAACGTCCCTGTTATCCGCCGAAGCTTGAACCGCTGCTTTTGCCACCCCAACCGCTGCGAGCGGTGGCCTGGCTGCCGAAACCGCCACGCGAAACAGAAGAAGAGACGGAGGAGTTACGACCAAGGGTGCTTTTGCTGTAAGTGCCGGTCGAGCTGCTTCGCGCCTGGGTGGAGTTGCCGAAGGTTTTGCCCTGCTCGATCTGGCGCGACAGTGTGGAATACCCATACCCACCCCGCGAGTCCCGCTCCTGGTAGATGGGCTGAGCGTAGTAACGACCACCACCGCCGGTGAATCCGTTGACCATGTTGCTGACGAGCATGCCCATCAGGAATCCGTTCACCCCGGAACCGAAGCCACCGCCACCGCCACCGCCACCCGACTGGTTAGCCTGAGCCTTCGCTGCATCAACCTGTGACTTGGGAAGCTCACCGGAAACTTCCAGCTGAAAACCGCCGAGCTTGGGCGTGAACTTGCCATCGGCATTCTGCTGGCAGTAATCGGGGACGAAATCTGCTTCGCAAGCCGTCTTGTCGTCGTAGGTCGGGGCAATGCGGCGGTGCTCCGCCAGGGCGCTCATGTAAGCGTCCGAGCAGATGTCGACCGGTACTTTCTGGTCAACGCAGGACTGAACCGACGGATAGGTCTGCTGCGCGGAAACCTCGACGGTATCGGACTTGCTGCATGCGCTGATCGCTAACGGCAGGGTGCTGGCCAGGACCAGCTTGAGGGAACTACGTCTCATCGATAACTCCTTTTTCGATAACGGGCGATCAGGTCGACGGCGTCATGCAGGCCGAATTAAGAAAACCGACACTGATCGAGACGCTGGCGGCGTAGATGGCCGCGGCAAGCTCGCCTCGGGTGATGCGTGCGGACAGATCCTTGAGCACCATGCTGGTGGCGGTGAAGGCCAGCAGCTGTACGACTGCTGCGATTACTGCCCAGATCACCACATCCAGCACGCTGATGCTGTAGGTGATCACGTTGCTGGCAGGAAGAGCGAAACCGATCAGCGCACCGCCGAGGGCGACGGCGGCGGCAACATTGCCCTCACGAATCTGGGCAAATTCCTTGTGGGGGGTCAGACGCGTGTAGGCCATCTGAAACAACGAGAACAATCCGCCGGCCACAATGATGTAGACCACAAAACTCAGCAACGACTGGAAGCTGACAGACATACGAAGCGCTTCAAGCATTTTTTACTTCCTTTTAAATGACGGTGAAATCAGTGGACTGCAGGGTCACGCCGACCGACGTGGTGAAGGAGACAACGCCCTCCTCGTCCTCTTCAACGGACAGCAACAGAAACTCGCGACGATCCACCAGTTCGGTGTCCCGCGCGTACAACATGCTCAGGTGCTTGATGCGGTAGGCACCGTCAGGACTGACGACGTGCTCGTCCATGGGCGTGAGCTCGGTCTGGCCTTGTTCCGTGCCCCACTGACGACCGTACTCCCAGCCGTCATGCTCGAATACCGGCAGACCGACTTTGGACGCAGGCCCCACCAGACGCTTGAGCTCCGCCTCGCTGTTGATCGTGACGGCGCTGCTGTAACCGAACAGGATAATGTCCTGGACGTCTTCAGCGGCAGGCCCGTTCATCATGACCTGCAGCCAGTAATCTTCGTCCTCGAAGTAGAAGCGCACCAGACGGACCGATTGCCCGAGGTCAACCTGACCCACCGCCCAGACCACTTCTTCGTCAGGTACCACCAGCTCCGAATGGCCGTCGAGCATCAGCTTTAGCGAGTCGTCTAGGTCGAGCATACGACCGGTCGCCAGCCCGAACGGGTTAGCCAGGCTTGGATTGCCGAGACCGCCCGGTGGAGTGGGGGACTCCAGGCCTAACGCGCGTTTGATCCAGCTCATGTTTCATCTCCTTTGAATTCGCGCCGAGGCGATGTAAAAAATTTTTAAATTCACTGCGCCGGACCTCGCTCGAGAAGCCGCCGCGAGTGCATCAGCCAGGCCGTCACAATACCGGCAAGCGCGCCACACAGGTGTGACTCAATCGATACGCCCGGCACCGGAACGAACCCAAAAATCAATCCGCTGTAGCCCAGCAGGGTCACCAGTGCAATCGCGAAACTCGCCAGGCTGCGCTGGTACCACGCGCGGGCCAGCAGATACGCCCACAAGCCAAAGATCAGACCGCTGGCGCCCACATGGATGACCGGCCGGCCGACCGCCCAGACCATCAGCCCGCCGAGGACAACGATGAGCAGCACCACGCGGACGTAACGTTGAAGCCCCTCGGTCGCAACCAGCCAGCTCAGCACCACAAAAGGCAGCAGATTGCTCAGCAGGTGACGGACAGAGCCATGGAGAAACGGGGAGAAAACGACGCCTTGGAGTCCTGATACCGTTCTGGGCACCAGGCCGTGGAACAGCAGGCTGTTGGCGGTCAGGGAGTTAACCATCTGCACAACGATCATCACAGCGGCAAGGCAGAGTATCGTTCGTAGTCCATTTCCGATATTCATCTACACACCGCTGGAGCCCAAAAAACTGAAACCGAAAAAAGGCAGACGGAATCCGGCTGCCTATTTTTAACGGTGCTTATTGCCCAGCGTTACCGCTCTGGTTTTGCGCTTTCAAGCGGGCCAGAACATCAGCCGCGCCGCCTGTTTTTGCGCCGATCCCGGCATCCTGAAGACGCCGCTCCAGATCGCCGCCATTGGCAGCCTCGGTCAGCTCGTCGGCCGCTTCAAGCCTCGCGTCCTGCTCATCCTGACGCTGCTTGATACGGGCCAGCGAACCCACTGCGGTTTCGAGTCGGCCGTTGGCACCACCGGTTGCGGCAGCGGCGTTGATCTGCGCCTTTTGCACGCTGTCGCGGGCCTTGGCCATATCGGTCTGCTGACGCAAGCCTTTGATCTGACTTTCGGCCTTGATGACTTGCGCGGTCAGCTTGGCCACATGGACGCCAAACTGGTCGGCTGCAAGCTTCTCCTGATCACGCAGGGCCGTCAGCTCGGCCACTTTCTCAGCACACTCGAGGGCGAGGGCTTCTTCGCCTTTGTTCATCGCGGCGAGGGCTTTCTGCTCCCAGTTGGCGATGTTCTTGTCGTGCTCTTCGACGCGTTGCAGCGAGAGCTTGTGCTTGGCTTTGATCTGAATCAGCTGGTTGCGCGCCGCAAGCATAGAGGCGTCGGCGTCACGGATTTCCTGGTCGAGGATTCGCAGTGCCTGAGCATCGACGATGGCTTCACCTACCTCGGAAGCCCCACCACGCAGCGCTGTGACCATTTTTTTCCAAAGGCTCATTGATGTGTCTCCCGATTACTGTGAATCAACTGTTAGAAGGTCTTCGTAGGCATCAGCCGCACGAATCACGTTGTCTGCCAGCGTGAGGACTTCGTGGACGATGACCGTCAGCGAAGAGGCGGCACTCAGGGAGCCGAACATGCTGTAGACGATTTCGCCGTTTGGCATGGTCTCGATGCCGATCGACGACAGCGGGAAGAGATCCCGACTGCGCAACACTGTCTCGTTGAAAGACGTTGGGTCTTTGACCTGAGAGGCGTAGACCAGGACGGAATCAACCAGGATCTGGTCGCCCGCAATGGCAATGATGATGGGCAAGCCGCCGAACTGGTTCATCACCAGGCTCAGACTCGGCTCGGCGCCGTGGATAAGGGTCAGTTTGATGTCTTCGTTCTTCACCACGTCCAGTTCGGCGAAGGCCGAGTGAAGCGTGTCGATGGTCCAATTGGTGTTCTCAGTCATGAATCCCTCCAGTTTGATCCGGTTACCCAAGTAGGGCTGGCGCAGCACTTTTTCGATGTCTCTCAGCACTTCCGCGTTTTCTGGAAGTACGTACAGCTCTCGTTTCACGTACCCGGCAGCCGTCAGCCGAGCGCGCATTTCGCGCATGTAGTCGGTTGAAGTTTTCCGAGCCATTGAGGTTTTTCCTGAACATCACATGTGATAGCAACGCACCCTACGCGCAAGCATCCCGATACGCAACATCTCACATGTGATGATTTGGTGAATGAGGCAATGCCGGTGGTGACGCGCCGCGTTCGCCGGGCTTCGGATATATTCATCATCCCCATGGTCTGTAACCCCATGAACTCAGCCTCCCTCCCCTCCTGGCTTCGCCGCGCCTTGCGTCCACTGCTGGACCCATACCGCCGCTATCGCCATGCCCGCTACATTCACGCCGGCCGCATCGTGGTCGGACTGCTGGTGTCGATTCTTTTGACGACCGGTATCAATCTGCCCCACGGTGAGTGGGCGTCGGTCACGATGCTGATCGTGATCGGCGGGTTGCAGCACCACGGCAACATCGGCAAGAAGTCGGTAGAGCGGGCCTACGGGACGTTGATAGGGGCGGCCTTGGGCCTGGCGATCGTGGCGCAGGAAAGCTATCTGGGCATGCCGTTGTTGACTTACGTGATCATGTCGCTGATCTGCGGCTTTTTCGCATATCACGCCATCGGCAAGGGCGGCTACACGGCGCTGCTGTCGGCGATCACCCTGTTTATCGTGGCGGGCCACGGTGATAACCCGATCACGGACGGGTTGTGGCGGACGGTGGATATCCTGATCGGCATCGCCCTCGCCCTGGCGTTCTCATTCGCGCTGCCGCTGTACGCCGTGTATTCGTGGCGCTACAACCTGGCAAGTGGCCTGCGGGACTGTGCCCTGGCTTACGATCGCATCGCCAGCGGGCAGTCGATCACCGCAGATGAGCACGTGAAGCTGACGGCACGGATGGGCGCGACGTTGTTGCAGCTGCGTTCGCTGATGCCGTCGGTGTCCAAGGAAGTGAAGATTTCGATCGTTGAGCTGGACGCTATTCAGAGCCACTACCGAATGTGCCTGAGCATCCTCGAGATTCTTTCGAACCTGCGTCCGGCAGACGCTGGCAGCACGGGCGTGACGGCGGAGCAACGGCGCATTCGTCGCATGCTGATCGGCATGGCCCGTGCGCTGCAGACCGGTGCGACCGAGCGTTTGCAGCGGCCGACCGAGAGCTTGACCGTCGGGCCCGACGTTCCAACCGCCTCGACCGAGGTGCTCGGTTATCAGCTGATGACCCGCCAGTTCACGCAGAATCTCGAAAGCCTGCAACAGCGACTGGCGAAAACAGCGCCGGCGTGGAAAATCTGAACCACGCCAGCGCTGTAATCACATATCGGCAGAGGATCAATAAACCGGCGGAACAACCATCTCACGCGGTACCGGTGCCCGTAGGTAATTGGCGTTGTACTCGCGCTCCGGCAGCACCACTTGCGGTGTCTCGGTATCGCCGCGCGGGATCTGCTCCAGCAGGTGGTGAATGCAATTCAAGCGCGCGCGTTTCTTGTCGTCGGCCTCGACAATCCACCACGGCGCGACGTCAGTGTGAGAACGCGTGAGCATTTCTTCTTTCGCGTTGGTGTAGGCCTCCCAGCGACGACGGGATTCGAGGTCCATGGGCGAAAGCTTCCACTGTTTCAGCGGGTCATGGATGCGCATCAGAAAGCGCCGGTACTGCTCGTCATCGGTGATGGAGAACCAGTACTTGATCAGGATGATGCCCGAGCGCACCAGCATTTTTTCGAACTCGGGGACGGTGCGGAAAAACTCTTCGTACTCCTCGTCATTGCAGAAGCCCATGACCCGCTCGACGCCGGCCCGGTTGTACCAACTGCGGTCGAACAGCACCATTTCGCCAGCCGCAGGCAGGTGCGCGACGTAGCGCTGGAAGTACCACTGCGTGCGCTCGCGCTCACTCGGCGCGGTCAGTGCAGCAACCCGGCAAACCCGCGGATTGAGCCGCTGAGTGATGCGCTTGATCGCACCGCCCTTGCCTGCCGCATCCCGGCCTTCGAACAGCACGACCACCTTGAGCTTCTGGCTCACCACCCAGTCCTGCAGTTTCACCAGCTCGCCCTGCAGGCGCAGCAGCTCACGGAAATACAGGCGGCGATCAATCCCTTTGGGCACCTCCTCACCTAAGTCAGCCAACACGCCATCCAGGCGCGCGTCGTCGTACTCCATTTCCAGTTCTTCGTCGAAGCTGTCGAGGATATCGGCCTGGATGTAGCGGGCGGTTTCGGAGAAATCCAGAGTCATGACGAGGCTCCCGGCGTGGATTCAAAGGGGGTGGGGAGAGAGTTTAGGCACGCCAGGGGTGACAGAAGAATGACAAAAGCCTTACAGCGCGGAAAAGTCCTACATGACCGACGCAGGTTCTCTGACGCCCATCTCTGGTGGACGATCAACGCAGAATGCTTGGGCTTTCGCGTCGCCTTGCCATTCGAATATCACCCAAACCCCTACGGAATCTCCTAACATGCCCCGCTTGCCGAAGGAGATCCGCCCTTGCCTGACACCCGCCCACCAGCGCTCGACGACATCGACCGCAAACTGATCGCCGCGCTGCAAATCAACGCCCGGGAACCGGTCGCCAATCTGGCTCGGCAATTGGGCATCGCGCGGACGACCGTAACCTCGCGACTGGCGCGCCTGGAAAAAGCCAAAATCATCACCGGCTACGGCGTGCGACTGGGTCAGCGGCTGGTAGATGGAGGTCTGCAGGCTTACGTCGGCATAACCGTGCAGCCTCGCTCCGGCAAGGAAGTGCTGCGGCGGCTGAGTGCGCTCGCCCAGGTGCAACAGTTGTGCGCAGTGAGTGGCGAATTCGATTACGTGGCGTGGCTGCGCACGGACTCGCCGGAGCAGCTGGATCAGATGCTTGATCTGATCGGCAGCGTCGACGGGGTCGAAAAGACCACCACGTCGATCATCCTGAGCAGCAAGATCGATCGCGGTCAGCCTTCCTGACGTGCCATTTCCGACAATATGACGAAAAGCTCCGTCACTTTGCTGGGGTTCTCGACACAACGACGGCACTCTGCGTCTTATTAACGTCCCAACTGTTATCTAGACTTGTTCACTTTCGCGCCTCAGTCGAACAAGGTCAGTCATGAAGAACAATCGCCACCCCGCCAACGGAAAAAAACCGATCACGATTTTCGGCCCGGACTTCCCGTTTGCCTTCGATGACTGGATCGAACACCCAGCGGGCCTTGGCAGTATTCCTACGGAAAACCTTGGCAAAGAGGTCGCGATTGTCGGCGCAGGCATCGCCGGGCTGGTGGCGGCTTATGAGCTGATGAAGCTGGGCCTCAAGCCGGTCGTCTATGAAGCCTCCAAAATGGGCGGCCGCCTGCGTTCGCAACAATTCGAAGGCGCTGAAGGCATCATCGCCGAGCTGGGCGGCATGCGCTTCCCGGTGTCCTCCACCGCTTTTTATCACTACGTCGACAAGCTCGGCCTGGAATCCAAGCCCTTTCCCAATCCACTGACGGCTGCGTCGGGCAGCACAGTGATTGATCTGGAAGGCAGCACTCACTACGCACAGAAACTGTCGGATTTGCCTGCGCTGTTTCAGGAAGTGGCTGACGCCTGGGCGGACGCGCTGGAGGACGGCTCGCAGTTCGCCGACATCCAGCAAGCCATCCGCGACCGCGATGTGCCTCGGCTGAAGGAGTTGTGGAACAAGCTGGTGCCGTTGTGGGACGACCGCACGTTCTATGATTTCGTCGCCACGTCCAAAGCCTTCGCCAAACTGTCGTTCTATCACCGCGAAGTGTTTGGGCAGGTCGGTTTCGGCACCGGTGGCTGGGACTCGGACTTCCCGAACTCGATGCTGGAGATCTTCCGCGTGGTCATGACCAACTGCGACGATCACCAGCACCTGATCGTCGGCGGCGTCGCGCAAGTCCCTATTGGCATCTGGCGCCACGCCCCCGAACGTTGCGCCCATTGGCCCGAGGGCACCAGCCTGTCGACGCTGCACCGAGGCGCCCCGCGCACGGGCGTCAAAGGCATCAGCCGCGCCGCCAACGGCCAGTTCGCGGTCACGGACAATCTGGGTGACGTTCGCCATTACGATGCGGTTTTGGCGACGTGCCAGACTTGGTTGCTGACCACCCAGATCGAGTGCGAAGAGTCGCTGTTTTCCCAGAAGATGTGGATGGCACTGGACCGCACGCGTTACATGCAGGCGTCGAAAACCTTCGTCATGGTCGACCGGCCGTTCTGGAAAGACAAAGACCCGGAGACCGGCCGCGACATGATGAGCATGACCCTGACTGATCGCCTGACCCGTGGCACCTATCTATTCGACAACGGCACCTATTCCAACGGCGTCGAGAAGCCGGGGGTGATTTGCCTGTCGTACTCGTGGATGAGCGACGCGCTGAAAATGCTCCCTCACCCCGTGGAAAAACGCGTCAGCCTGGCGCTCGGCGCGCTGAAAAAGATCTACCCGAAGGTCGATATCGCCGCACGCGTCATCGGAGACCCGATCACCGTGTCGTGGGAATCCGACCCACACTTCCTCGGTGCTTTCAAAGGCGCGCTGCCGGGCCACTACCGTTACAACCAGCGGATGTACGCGCACTTCATGCAGAAGGACATGCCTGACGAGCAACGCGGCATTTTCATCGCCGGTGACGATGTGTCCTGGACGCCGGCCTGGGTTGAGGGCGCTGTGCAGACGTCGCTGAACGCGGTGTGGGGCATCATGACCCACTTTGGCGGCAAGACTCACGCCGAGAACCCGGGCCCGGGTGACGTGTTCCACGAAATCGGCCCGATCGTTTTGCCGGAATAAGGAAGCCACTATGCGCGTCGCCCTCTACCAATGCCCGCCGCTGCCGCTGGATGTCAGCGCCAACCTCATGCGCCTGGAAGCTCAGGCGATCAAAGCATCGGCCCAGGGGGCGAAGCTGCTGGTCTTCCCGGAGATGTTTCTCAGCGGGTACAACATTGGCGCCCAGGCCGCGCGGGAGTTGGCACAAGCAAGCAACGGCCCGGCTGCGCTGAAGATTGCCGAGATCGCTCAGGCCACGGGCGTCGCGATTCTGTACGGCTATCCGGAGTTAAGCGTCGACGATCAGGTTTACAACGCCGTGCAGTTGATCGACGCGCAAGGTGTTCGGCTCTGCAATTACCGTAAGACCCATCTGTACGGCGACCTGGACAACGCGATGTTCAGTGCGGGCGATGAGCACTTTCCGGTGATGGAATTCGGAGGCTGGAAACTCGGCTTTTTGATCTGCTACGACGTCGAGTTTCCCGAGAACACACGGCGTCTGGCCCTGGCCGGCGCCGACCTGATTCTGGTACCGACCGCCAACATGGCGCCCTACGATTTCGTCGCGGAAGTCACCGTGCGGGCCCGCGCCTTCGAGAACCAGTGCTACCTCGTTTACGCCAATTACTGTGGCAGTGAGGGCGAGATCCATTACTGCGGTTTGAGCAGCATCTGCGCGCCTGACGGCCGGCAAATCGGTCTTGCTGGACAGGATGAGGCGCTGGTGATTGCGGATCTGGACCGTGAATCGATGAGCGAATCTCAGGCGATCAATACGTATTTCAAGGATCGCCGACCGGGGTTTTATTCCGGCCTGGGTAAACCGTAAGGTAATTCTCCTGCGCCGCCCCTGCGCACGTCCCACACCTGCACGCCCGTAATCCGCTAGCATGGCCGCTCAGTCATCAAACCTCACAGCGCCATGCCCAACCCCATCAGCCAGCGATCCCTGACCCTGCCCATCGGCCTGAACGTGGTGCTTGTTTCGGCCCCACGTTTGAAGCGTTGCGCGGCGGCATTGCGGGTGGCGGCAGGCAGTCATGATGTTTCGGCCCGCTGGCCGGGCCTGGCGCATTTTCTTGAGCACTTGTTTTTTCTCGGCACCGAGCGCTTTACGGCCGACGAAAAGCTGATGGCGTTCGTGCAGCGTCATGGCGGGCAAGTGAACGCCAGCACACGCGAGCGCACCACCGACTTTTTCTTCGAGCTGCCGTGCGCCGTGTTCCCCGACGGTCTCGAGCGGCTGTGCGAAATGCTCGCACATCCGCGTATGACGATTGCCGATCAGCTGCGAGAACGGGAGGTGCTGCACGCGGAATTCATCGCCTGGTCGCGGGACGATGCCTCTCGTGACCTGCTGAAGCGCCTGCAGCCCTTGTCGGCCTTGCATCCGATTCGATGGTTTCATGCCGGCAATCGCTTCAGTCTTCCGGTTCCCCGTCAGGCATTCCAGCATGCGCTGCAGGATTTCTACCGACGGTTCTATCAGGCCGGACAGATGACGTTGAGCCTCGCGGGGCCTCAGTCGCTGGATGAACTGGAACAATTGGCCACGCAGTCTGGCGGGTGTTTCGCTCAAGGTATTCGGGTTGAGCAACAGCATCCGCCTGCGCTGCTCACTCATGCACCGAAGCCAATCGGCGAGGCTGATCAGCGTCGGATGCATCTGACGTTCGCATGCGAAGGCTTACCGGCAGGGCAGGAACAGGCCGCGGCGTTTCTCTGCACCTGGATGAATGACGCGCAAGGGGGCGGGCTGGTGGCGGAGCTGCGTGACCGAGGCTTGATTGAGTCGCTGAAAGCCGAGGTCATGTATGAGTTTGGCGGCCAGGCAGTCATCGACATTGAGGTCGCACTGGCCGCGAAGACACCCGAGGCGTCATCGCGCGTATCAGCAATGGTGTTCAGTTGGCTCGCCTTTTTCAAATCCCATTACCACCCGTTGCTCGAAGAATACGCACGACTGGAACAGCGGCGTCTGACCGTCAGCGGCGCACTTTCGCTGGCGCGGTATTTCAGCGCGGAAGCTAATGCGGCGGGCCTGTCGGTAGATGCGGTCGACGCACTGCTCAGCCAGCTCACACCAGACGCGCTGTTGCAGGCGCAAGCCGAATCTCCGGCGTACGACGCCTCAACCGTCCATTGGCGGCTGCCCGACCCCAATCCATTTTTGAACCAGACAACGCCGGCCACGGCGCCGACCGTGCCGCTGCCCGCGCTGACATTCAGCGACGCGCTGCCAGAAAACGGCGAAGCCGCTCTGTACCTGCGATGGGCGTTTGCCACGGCGCAACCAACGCTTGCACGGATGTTGGGTGAAAGCCTGAAACCGCTAACGGCCCAAGCCTGTCAAGCGGGGGTCACGCTGGCATTCAGTGCCTACGGCAGATTCTGGCAGTTGAAAGTCTCAGGCCTGGCGCAACCGCTGCCCGCCGTGCTGGAGCAGGCTCTGCTTTTGCTCGGCAAGCCGGATGCTCAGACCTTGGCGCGCTACGGTGCGCCAGCTAATGAACCGGCCCTCATCCCGATACGTCAGTTGTTGAAGAATCTGCCTGATCATTATTTGAACAACCCAATCACACATCAGACCGACAATCTGCAGCGCGCGTGGGCTGAGGCTACTTGGACAGGGTTTGCCACGGGTTTCACACCCTCAGCGCAACAGTTGTTGAGTCACGCCGCTCGGCTCATCCCCGGTCTCCCGGAGCATTCAGCACTCACAGCACCTCGGGCCACAGGCACACGGTGGGAAATCGAACCGTCAGAATCTTCCGAAACTGCGCTGCTGATCTTCTACCCAACGCCCTCCCACTCCCTTGACGACGAAGCCACGTGGCGACTCTTCGCACAGCTGATGCAGGCTCCGTTCTACCAGCGCCTACGGGTCGAGTTGCAGTTGGGTTACGCCGTTTTCAGTGGTTTTCGACAGATCGCTGGCCAGGGCGGTCTGCTGTTCGGCGTGCAATCGCCCGGCGCGAGTGCGGAGCAACTCGTTGCGCACATTGAGACGTTCATCAAGGGTCTGCCCACATTGATTAACGCCGCAGACTTACCCGGGCAGGTAAAAATCCTGCGGGATCAACTCGAAACGGCTGACATGGAGCATCTGCAAGCGGCTGATCTGCTCTGGCAAGCGCATTTGGCAGGGCACGGCAGCGACTACAGCGCCTGCCTGCAACATTCCCTTGCACATCTCCAGCAAGCCGCTCTGCTCGAAACCGCTCATCGGCTGGCCCAGCCCGACAGCCCCAGACTCTGCCTATCGAACCGCCCAAACGCCCTCTAGCCCGCCCCGACCGCAGGCCACAACCAGCTGATCATTGCCCGTTGTGCAAGGATCTTTATCGGATATTTCATCATTGGCTGTTCGATAATTTTAGTAACATAGCACCCTAAGCATTTGAACGTCTCCGCTCGCAGGAGCACTAACGAATGTACTCACCCACCGCTGCACTAACCCAGAAGGAGTCAATTATGTGGACTAAACCTGCTTACACTGATCTGCGTATCGGCTTTGAAGTCACCATGTACTTCGCAAGCCGTTGATTGTTGCGCGGTGAGAAGCCTCGGTTCGCCGGGGCTTTTTTATTAACGCGATTCTGATTCAGGGCCGGCCTGGCCCGTTGCTACGGGGTTTACATGCACATCCAGATTCTCGGTTCCGCCGCCGGCGGTGGTTTCCCTCAGTGGAACTGCAACTGCGCCAATTGCGTAGGCTTTCGCGACGGCAGCTTGCGGGCGCACGCGCGCACCCAGTCGTCCATCGCGCTGTCGGACGACGGGGTGAACTGGATCCTGTGCAACGCCTCTCCCGACATCCGCGCCCAGCTTCAGGGGTTCGCCCCGATGCAGCCCAATCGCGGCCTGCGCGATACAGGGATCAGCGCGATCATTCTGATGGACAGCCAGATCGACCACACCACCGGTTTGCTGAGCCTGCGTGAGGGCTGCCCGCATCAAGTCTGGTGCACGGACATGGTTCACGAGGACCTGAGCACGGGTTTCCCGCTGTTCAACATGCTCACCCACTGGAATGGCGGCTTGACCTGGAATCGCATCGAGCTGGAAGGCAGTTTTGTCATTCCCGCCTGCCCGAATCTACGCTTTACGCCATTTCCACTGCGCAGCGCGGCACCGCCCTACTCGCCACACCGATTCGACCCGCACCCGGGCGACAACATCGGCTTGATGGTCGAGGACCTGAGCACGGGCGGCAAACTGTTCTACGCGCCGGGCCTGGGCAAAGTCGATGACGCCCTCATGGAGAAGATGAGCGGCGCCGACTGCCTATTGGTCGACGGCACGATGTGGGACGACGATGAGATGCAGCGTCGTGGCGTCGGCACCCGCACCGGGACGGAGATGGGTCATCTGGCGCAAAACGGCCCCGGCGGCATGCTCGAAGTGCTGGAAAAGCTGCCGCAACAGCGCAAGGTGCTTATCCACATCAACAACACCAACCCTATCCTCGACGAAGACTCGCCCGAGCGCGCCGAACTGGCGCGGCGGAACGTCGAAGTGGCATTCGACGGGATGAGCATCGAGCTTTAAGAATGCTGAATAACCGACTGTAGGGTGAGTTTGCTCATGAAGGTGTCAGGTCAGCCAGCCGATGAGGCACAGGTAGATCGCCTTCGTGAGCAGCTCACGCCCACGGGATCTGCGGAAATTCTTGACGAGAACTGCCGACATGAACGATGCAACGCCGCTGTCCCCCGCTGAATTCGAACAGGCCCTGCGCGCCAAGGGCGCGTATTACCACATCTATCACCCTTTCCATGTGGCGATGTACGAAGGGCGCGCGACCCGCGAGCAGATTCAGGGCTGGGTCGCCAACCGGTTCTACTATCAGGTGAATATCCCGCTGAAGGACGCTGCGATCCTGGCCAACTGCCCGGACCGGGAGATCCGCCGCGAGTGGATACAGCGCTTGCTGGATCATGACGGCGCCCCCGGTGAAGACGGTGGCATTGAAGCCTGGTTGCGTCTGGGTCAGGCCGTGGGACTGGACCCTGACCAGTTGCGCTCGCAGGAGCTCGTCCTGCCGGGCGTACGATTTGCCGTCGACGCCTACGTGAACTTCGCCCGCCGCGCCAACTGGCAGGAAGCAGCGAGCAGTTCGCTGACCGAGCTGTTTGCGCCGCAGATCCACCAGTCGCGCCTGGACAGCTGGCCGCAGCACTACCCGTGGATCGACCCGACCGGCTACGAATACTTCCGCACCCGCCTGGGTCAGGCCCGCCGCGACGTCGAGCATGGTCTGGCGATCACGCTGCAGCACTACACCACGCGGGAAGGCCAGGAGCGCATGCTGGAAATTCTGCAGTTCAAACTCGACATTTTGTGGAGCATGCTCGATGCCATGAGCATGGCCTACGAGCTGAACCGCCCGCCCTATCACAGCGTGACCGACCAACGCGTCTGGCACAAAGGAATCGCCCTATGAGCTTCAATCGCGAACAGGTGCCCAGCTGGCGCCGCGGTTATCGTTTCCAGTTCGAGCCGGCGCAAAACGGTTACGTGCTGCTCTACCCCGAGGGCATGATCAAGCTCAATGAAAGCGCGAGCGCGATCGGTGGCCTGATTGACGGTCAGCGCAGCGTCGACGCCATCATTGCGTTGCTCGACGAAAAATTCCCCGGCGTCCCCGAACTCGGCACTGACGTCGAGCAATTCATGGAGGTCGCCCGTGCAGAGCTCTGGATCGAATTTGCCTGACTCAGTGAATACTCAGTCCGATGTCTACATTCCGCCCACGCCCCCGGTTGGGCTGCCGCTGTGGCTGCTTGCCGAGCTGACCTATCGCTGCCCGTTGCAATGCCCGTATTGCTCCAACCCGCTGGATTTCGCCAAGCAGGGGCAGGAGTTGAGCACCGAGCAGTGGTTCAAAGTCATGGCCGAAGCCCGGCAAATGGGCGCAGCCCAGATCGGCTTCTCGGGCGGCGAGCCGCTGGTGCGTCAGGACCTGGCCGAGCTGATCGCCGAAGCGCGGCGGCTGGGCTTCTACACCAACCTCATCACGTCCGGCATCGGCCTGACCGAGCAGAAGATCATCGACTTCAAGGAAGCCGGGCTGGACCACATCCAGATCAGCTTCCAGGCCAGCGACGAGCAAGTGAACAACATGCTCGCCGGCTCGAAGAAGGCTTTCGCGCAAAAGCTGGAAATGGCCCGCGCCGTGAAGAAGCATGGCTATCCGATGGTCCTCAATTTCGTGACCCACCGGCATAACATCGACAAGATCGACAAGATCATCGAGCTTTGTGTGGCGCTGGAAGCTGACTTCGTGGAGCTGGCGACCTGTCAGTTCTACGGCTGGGCGCACCTGAATCGTGTGGGCTTGCTGCCGACCAAAGACCAACTTGTGCGCGCCGAACGCATCACCAACGAATACCGGGTCAAGCTCGCCGCGGAAAACCACCCGGTGAAGCTGATCTTCGTCACCCCCGATTACTACGAAGAGCGCCCAAAAGCGTGCATGAACGGCTGGGGCAATCTGTTCCTGACCGTGACGCCGGACGGCACTGCGCTGCCGTGCCATGGCGCGCGGCAGATGCCAATCCAGTTCCCCAACGTGCGCGATCACACGATGCAGCACATCTGGTATGAGTCGTTCGGCTTCAATCGCTTTCGCGGTTACGAGTGGATGCCAGAGCCTTGCCGTTCCTGCGATGAGAAGGAAAAGGACTTCGGTGGCTGCCGCTGTCAGGCATTCATGCTCACCGGCGATGCGAGAAACACGGACCCGGTGTGCAGCAAGTCGCCGCAGCATCACTTGATCACCCAGGCCCGTGATGAAGCCGAGTATGCTAGCCAGACCATCGAGCAACTGGCCTTCCGCAATGAACGAAACTCACGCCTCATCGCCAAGTCCTGATCTTCTTTCTGCCGCCCAGGCTGTGGCGGCAGGCACCGATTTCGCCGAACTCAGCGTCAGCCCTGCGGGGCTTTTCTGGAGTGAATTCCGCCCGCAGGATGCCGCGACGCGCATCTGGCGCTGGCACGACGGCGCGACTGCTTGCCTGACCCCCGAGGGTTTCAGCGTGCGCAGCCGGGTGTATGAATACGGCGGCGGTTCGTTCTGCCTGACTGACGATGCCGTGGTGTTCGTCAACGAAGCGGACCAGCAGATTTACCTCCAGCCCTTCGATTCCCAAACGCCTCGACCCCTGACCCAAGGCGACAAGCTCTTCGGAGATGTCCGCTATGCGCGTGGGCAGATTCTGGCAGTTGAGGAGGATAAGGACACTCACCGGTTGGTCGCGATCGACGTCGCGGACGGCCGCCGGCATGTATTGGCGGAAGGTGCCGACTTTTATGCATCGCCCACCGTCAGTCCGGATGGCAGTCGGCTGGTGTGGATCGAGTGGTGGCGGCCCCATCAGCCCTGGACGTCCTCGCGACTGATGAGCGTCGAACGCCAGCCCGACTTCTCATGGGGCAGGCCGCACTGCCTCGCGGGCGGGTTGGGACTGGAATCGCTGCAGCAACCCCGCTTTGATGAAACTGGCCGCTTGTACTGCCTGACTGACCGCGCCGGCTTCTGGCAGCCGTGGGTTGAGACGCTGGATGGTTTTGAAGCACTTCCTGCCGCCCCTGCCGACCACGCATCGGCGCCGTGGCAACTGGGCGCGTCAACTTGGGCGCCGCTCGGCGACAGTGCGTACCTCGCCGCCTGGTTCGAAGACGGCAAAGGCCTGCTCGGCGTGCGCTCGGCGCAGGGCTCAGTTGAAGATTTCAGCGGCGATTACAGCCGTTTCAGAAGCCTCGCGGTGGACTCGGACTATGTCTATTGCATCGCCGCGTCCCCCGTCAGCCCCTCTGCTGTCATTGCCATCAGTCGTGCTGACAAGCGCGTTCAGGTGCTGGCCGGCGGCGTGAGCCCGCTCCCCATTGAGCGCATCAGCCAGCCGCAAACCCTGCGTTATCCGAGCGGCTCCAGCGAAGCGCACGGGTATTTCTATCCGGCCATGAATGGCGACGACAAGCCGCCGCTGGTGGTGTTTATCCACGGCGGCCCGACCTCCGCGTGCTACCCCGCACTGGACCCGCGCATTCAGTTCTGGACGCAGCGGGGCTTCGCCGTCGCCGACCTCAACTATCGCGGCAGCACCGGTTACGGCCGCGCCTATCGCCAGGCACTGTTTCTGGAATGGGGCGTTGTCGATGTCGAAGACGCCTGCGCAGTGGTTGAATACCTGGGCAATCAGGGCCTGATCGATCCAGAAAACGCATTCATCCGCGGCGGCAGTGCCGGTGGCTATACGACGCTGTGTGCGTTGGCTTTCAAGAATGTGTTCCGCGCAGGAGCGAGCCTGTACGGGGTGAGTGACCCGCTGGCACTGGCGGAAGCCACGCACAAGTTCGAGGCGGATTATCTGGACTGGCTGATCGGCGACCCCGATGTCGACATGGCGCGCTACCGGGAACGCACGCCGCTGCTGCATGCTGACCAGATCAAGGTCCCGGTGATCTTCTTCCAGGGCGAACTCGACGCCGTGGTCGTCCCCGCCCAGACCCGCGACATGCTCAATGCATTGCTGGAGAACGGCATCCCGGCGGAAGGGCACTTCTACCCCGACGAACGCCACGGCTTCCGCAAAGCCGCCAACCTGGCCCATGCACTGGAAACCGAGTGGGCGTTTTACCGGAAGGTGATTGATGGGTGAGGTGTCAGACGTTTTGCGCGTCAGCCACTGACGCACTTGGCCAACGCGATCATGCTTGCTCACGAAGAAGGCATTTCAACCGCTGGAATTTTAGCGGTTGTACCGGCCCCTTCGCGAGCAAGCTCGCTCCCACAGGGTATTAAGGCGGATTCAAATTTTCCGAAAGGCGACGCCAACCTCACGGGTGACGCAGTCCCTCAGAAGGAGCGGTTTCAGCCGGGAAGAGGCCGGTGGATGCAACCATCAATTTGCCGTGTGACCTTTAAAGCCGTTCCCGGCTAAAGCCGGTCCTACAGTGGCAGCACGGGCATTGAGCCCTACCAGAAAATCTGTGCCGCCCCAGAACAGAGCGGCGAGTAATCCCAAAACAACGTCCATCCCTGACCTTCCTGATCATAAAGTCCGACGTCGGACTGTATGTCAGCTGACCTGAGACAGGAAGCGCGGTGTTTAGCGGATTGAGTTACTTGCGACTGACAATGATGTAGATCGCGTGGATGATCCCCGGGATGTAGCCCAACAGGGTCAGCAGGATGTTCAGCCAGAAGGCACCGGCGAAGCCGACTTGCAGGAACACGCCCAGGGGTGGCAGCAGGATGGCGATGATGATGCGAATGATGTCCATGGGTGAAGCTCCTGGTTAATGGCCCAATGGGGGCCGCACAGCTAATCGACCTTGGGCCGTTACAGGGGTTCCGCAGCGCAATCATCAAGCCATTACCTTCTCGCGCAGCCGCGCCAAGCGAAGCGGTCGAAGGAGTAGGTATTTTCCAAGACGCAGAAAAAAGAAAACCCCGCCTAAGCGAGGTTTTCCAGACTGTTTCCCATGACTTCCATTTCTCCCCGCCGTCCTGGCAGGCAATCCCTTACGTGTCCCTGTTATCTGTTGCGCGTCCTGCGCTACGTCCATGTGAGTAGATTAAACTTGGATCCACTGGAGCGATAGAGCCGAATGCCACCACGTCATGTAAGCAAATGCTTACATGATTTTCGTGGTGTCAGAACTGTGACGCCTCCAATAGGTACAGCGACTCACTGCCAGCCCTCACCGACGCTGAAAGGGACTGAATCCGAGGCAGCAGACGCGCAAAGTAGAAACGCGCAGTGCCCAGCTTACTGGCGTAGAAATCTTCCTGAGTTTCCTTGCCCCACGCCGCGTTTGCCATCATCGCCCACATGTAGGCGTACGCCGTGTATCCGAATACATGCAGATACTCGACGGAAGCGGCACCGATTTCATTCGGGTTGCTACGCGCCCGGTCCAGCACCCAGTCGGTCAATTCGTCCAGCGTGGTCAAGGCAGCGGCCAACGGCTTGGTGAACTCGGCCTGCGAGCTGTCAGACGACGCAATGAATTCACGGACTTCGTCAGAGAACAGCTTGTAGTACGCCCCGCCACTGGCGACAACCTTACGACCCATCAGGTCCAGTGCCTGAATGCCGTTGGTGCCTTCGTAGATCTGGGTAATGCGCACGTCACGCACCAGTTGTTCCTGGCCCCATTCGCGAATGTAGCCATGACCGCCGAACACCTGCTGACCGTGCACGGTGGTGTCCAGGCCCATGTCGGTGAGAAAGGCCTTGGCAACAGGCGTCAGCAGTGCAACCAACGCATCGGCGCGCTGACGCACGTCGGCGTTTTCGCTGTACTTGGCGGTGTCCAGTTGCATGGCCACGTACGTCGAGAACGCGCGACCGCCTTCGTTCAGCGCCTTCATTGTCAACAGCATGCGGCGCACATCGGGGTGAACGATGATCGGGTCGGCAATGGTGTCTTTGGACTGCGCGCCTGTCGGGGCCCGGCTTTGCAGACGGTCGCGGGCGTACTCGATCGCGTTCTGATACGAACGCTCGCCGGACGCCAGGCCCTGAATGCCTACACCCAGGCGCTCGTAATTCATCATGGTGAACATCGCCGCGAGGCCTTTATTCGGCTCCCCGATCAGGTAGCCCTTGGCCTGATCAAAATTCAGCACGCAGGTGGCCGACGCCTGAATGCCCATTTTGTGCTCAATGGATCCGCAGAACACCGTGTTGCGCTCACCCAGGCTGCCGTCGTCGTTGACCATGATTTTCGGCACGAGGAACAGCGAAATGCCCTTCGGCCCGGCCGGTGCGTCGGGCAGTTTGGCCAGCACCAGATGGATGATGTTCTCGGTGAGGTCGTGTTCGCCGCCGGTGATGAAGATTTTAGTACCGCTGACCTTGTAGGACCCGTCGGTCTGCGGCTCCGCTTTCGTGCGGATAATCCCGAGATCCGTGCCGGCGTGGGCTTCGGTCAGGCACATCGAACCGGCCCATATGCCGGCGTACATGTTCGGCAGGTATTTGGTTTTCAGCGCTTCGCTGGCGTGGTTATTGATCGAGACGCAGGCGCCGGACGTCAACATCGGGTACAGCCCGAAGGCCAGGCTGGCGGAGTTGACCATCTCTTCAACTTGAGCAGAGACCGCCTTGGGCATGCCCATGCCGCCGAATTCCGGATTGCCGCCGACGCCGACCCATCCCCCTTCCGCATACGTTTTGTACGCTTGAACGAAACCTGCAGGTGTGGTGACAACGGCGTCTTTCCAGTGGCAGCCTTCCTCATCAGCCGCGCGGCTCAGCGGTGCGACGGATCTGCCAGTGACTTTGCCCGCCTCTTCGAGAATCGCCTCGACGGTCTCGGCGTCCACGGTTTCAGACAGTTCGGGAAGCGTGGCCCAAAGTCGGGAGACTTCGAACACTTCATTGAGGACGAAGCGCATATCGCGCAAGGGCGCTTTGTAGTCAGCCATGGCAAACCTCGTTTCAGCGGCAAAGAGCTCGGGGGAGGAGCGGCACAGCACGGAGATTGCGGCGCCGATGTGTCAGTGGAACGAGTGTACCTGAACACCATTTGCGACACATAGGGTCAACGCGTGACTATTACCAAGGATTCGGTCACGATCGAGCGACAGTCGAGCTATCACCTTGCACGGCTGCGTGTGAGTTCGTTGGGTGATGAAAAGGAGTAGGTTTTAGCCGGCTGCGGCCATGCGAACAGCGCCGCGCTTGCTGGTTTGCGCATGGCTGATTACGCAGTTACGGCCAGCGCCTTTGGCGGCATACAGCGCCTGATCGGCGGATTTTAGGACCTCTTCCGGATTGCGGTGCTCGGGCAGGCGCTCGGCCACGCCGATGCTGACGGTCACCGAAACTGTTGATGCCTGAGAGCCCGCTCGACGCTGACGCCCTTGCAGGTCATCGTTTGGACGATTGTCCTGGTTGCGCAGGTGAATCTGATAGCTGGCGATGGTTTCACGAATGACTTCAAGGTGCGGCAGGCACTCTTCCAGGGTTTTGCCGGCAAACACGATGGCGAACTCTTCACCGCCATATCGATAGGCGCGCCCGCCGCCGTTGGTGATCTTCGACAATTTGCTCGCCACCAGACGCAGCACCTGATCGCCGACATCATGACCGTGTGTGTCGTTGAATTTCTTGAAGTGATCGACGTCGCTCATCGCCAGCACGTAATTGCGGCCCAGTCGCTGCATCCGCTCATTGAGCGCGCGTCGGCCTGGCAGCCCGGTCAGTTCGTCGCGGAACGCCATTTGATAGGCCTCGTGCGCGACCGCTGCGGCAATCATCAACATCACCTGGCTGCACATGATGTTCAGGGTGAACGGCAGGATGAAGGTTTTCGGCAACGCCCAGAACATTCCGAGCAACCCCACCAGTTGAGCGGCATGCAGGGGGCGCGGCTTATAGAGGTACTGGGTGATCAACACGGCGAACGCGATGAAAAACGTCACGTAGGACAACTGGATGAGGCTCATCCAGTCTCCGTGCAGCGCCGGCCAGCGGATGTCGGCGAGCCAGGCGAGCAGCACGGCGGGGAAGCTCTGTTCGAGTCCCAGCGCGACGCTGCCGACGGCGACCAGTACCGCCAGTCGAGCGACAAGGTCTTGAAACAGATGGGTCCGCTCTTCCCACGCGGCAAACAGGCCGAACATGACCGGGAGCAACAGGCAGCACAGATGAAACACCACGGCGGCGTCCTCTCGGACTTTTCCGTTATCGCGGTAATAGTCGGTCTGTGTGTCGAGCAGGAAATAGGCGATGTACACCGTGATCATCAGGAACAGTTCACGCTGCCGCTTGTAAACCCCGCAATACGCGCCGCCCAGCAAGAGCACCAGCGTGGGCAGCACGTTGAAGAGTGAGGTGAAGAAGACGTTGAGGTCTTTCACGTACGCGGCCGCCAGTCCGGCAATCAGCAAAGCCAGAGAGGGTAAAAAATGACTGAGCCGTGCGGCAGAGGGGCGCAGCAAAAGGACTATCTCCTCACCGAAAGATGCGAGCGCTGATTAAATGGCATTGTGCCTGTATCGGCCGCGTCATGCATAGGATGAGGAAGAATGTGCATGGTCTTGGGGCAAGGATCGGCAGGCACAAAAAAGCCGCTTGTCCCTGAGGACAAGCGGCTTGAGGGAAACGCTCGCGGTGACTTAGTAAGCCAGGCCGAAGTGTTCTTCGTTCATGTCCATCAGGTTGCTCGCGCCCGACAGCATGGTTGCCACGTGAGTGCGGGTGCGCGGCAGGATACGCTGGAAGTAGAAGCGCGCTGTCTGCAGCTTGGCGGTGTAGAAGGCTTCTTCGCTGGTGCCGGCCGCCAGTTTCTCGGCTGCCACACGAGCCATGTCAGCCCAGAAGTACGCCAGGCAGGCATAACCGGAGAACATCAGGTAATCCACCGAAGCGGCACCGACTTCTTCGCGGTCTTTCATGGCGGCCATGCCGACCTTCATGGTCAGTTCGCCCCATTCTTTGTTCAGCGCAGCGAGCGGCGCCACGAATTCGCTGATCGCTTCGTTGCCTTCCTGGGACTGGCAGAACTTGTGGACGATCTTGGTGAAGCCCTTGAGCGCCTCGCCCTGAGTCATCAGTACTTTACGACCCAGCAGGTCGAGCGCCTGAATACCGGTGGTGCCTTCGTACAGCATGGCAATACGGGCGTCGCGAACGTTCTGCTCCATGCCCCACTCGGCGATGAAGCCGTGGCCGCCATAGATCTGCACGCCGTGGTTGGCGGCTTCGAAACCGACTTCGGTCATGAACGCCTTGGCGATCGGGGTCATGAACGCCAGCAGGCCGTCAGCTTGCTTCTTGGCTTCGGCGTCGTCGCTGTATTTGGCGATGTCGACCTGCTTGGCGGTGAAGTACACCATCGCACGAGTCCCCTCGGCGAAGGCCTTCATGGTCAGCAGCATGCGACGCACGTCAGGGTGAACGATGATCGGGTCAGCGGCTTTTTCCGGCGCTTTCGGGCCAGTCAGCGAACGCATCTGCAGACGCTCGCGGGCGTATTTCAGGCCGCCCTGGAAACCGATCTCGGCGTGGGCGAGGCCTTGCAGCGCAGTGCCCAGACGTGCGGTGTTCATGAAGGTGAACATGCAGTTCAGGCCCTTGTTCGGCGGGCCGATCAGGAAACCCGTGGCGCCGTCGAAGTTCATCACGCAGGTAGCATTGCCGTGAATGCCCATCTTGTGTTCCAGCGAACCGCAGGTCACAGCATTGCGCTCGCCGACGCTGCCGTCAGCAGCCGGCACGAATTTCGGCACGATGAACAGGGAAATGCCTTTGGTCCCGGCTGGTGCGTCGGGCAGGCGGGCCAGCACGATGTGGACGATGTTATCGGCCATGTCGTGTTCGCCAGCAGAAATGAAGATCTTGGTGCCGGACACTTTGTACGAGCCGTCAGCCTGAGGCTCGGCCTTGGTGCGCAGCATGCCCAGGTCAGTGCCGCAATGAGGTTCGGTCAGGCACATGGTGCCGGTCCACTCACCCGAAACCAGTTTGGTCAGGTAAGCGTCTTGCTGCTCAGGGGTGCCGTGCTCGGAGATGGTGTTCATCGCACCATGGGAAAGGCCCGGGTACATGCCCCACGACCAGTTGGCTTCGCCGACCATTTCACTGACCGCCAGACCCAACGACTCGGGCAGACCCTGGCCACCATGGGCGACGTCGTGGGCCAGGCTCGGCCAGCCGCCTTCGACGAACTGTTTGTAGGCTTCCTTGAAACCGGTCGGCGTTTTTACGCCGGACTCGCTCCAGGTGCAGCCTTCGGTGTCACCCACACGGTTCAGCGGGGCCAGGACCTGCTCACAAAACTTGGCGCCTTCCTCGAGAATGGCGTCAACCATGTCAGGCGTGGCGTCCTGGCATGCTGGCAGACTCTGATAGTGCGCTTCGTAGCCGAGCAGCTCGTCACGGACGAAGCGAATATCACGCAAGGGGGCCTTGTAGTCAGGCATAGCGATAAACCTCTGCTGGTGAATCCTGGAATTGGATGACCGTGTGGTCACTGTGGGGCATTGCCCCGGCGCCGGCGTTTGGGATCACGCGGCGATCAAACAGGTGTTTGAAACATACGTTTACGCCTATACCTTGTCAAGGGACGCCCTGCACCTTTCATCACCTCCCGGTGTGCGAGATGCAGGCGCGCGCGTACGCCGCCATGCGGTTCAGACCGGTGCGTTGAGTCTAGAGAGCGTGAGGGAAATACAGGGGACAGCGCTCGGAGGATGGGCGCGTGAATGAGGCATTATTCAGGAAAGGGGGAGCGAACAGCGACGTGCGCCGCAGCGCACGAAGAGAGGGGATCAGGCGAAGGTATCGATCAACGTGCCGAGTGCTTCATCGCTGGCTTTTTCAACTTTGACGCCAGCTTGGACTTGAATCCGGCCTTGGGTCAGTTCAACCACATTGGTAGCCATGTCGGAGCGTTGCGGACGATCCACGGAGCGCAGTCGCTCAAGCTGGAAATCCGAAGACTGACTGCGCCCGGACACTTCAGTCGCGGGACTGGCCAGCTGCGTCGCAGCCTGATCGACACGGCTCTGCCCGACCTGCATTGCGCTAAGGCCCGGGTACAGCGTGTTGTTCAGTGAGATTTGCATGAGCACGATACTCTGTTCGGAGCGAACACAGCGATTAAAGCAGCAATGCGCCCGGATTACTCGGCGACGCGACTAGTGGCATTGCGCCTTGTGACGCACCTCACACTGGGCGACGCCCTAACCGTTAATCCAGCAACTCCAGATGCAGATGCTCGGCGATCATTTCCGCGGTTGCCTTCTTTATGAACGGCACGCGCCCCAGACACGGCGCCGGCAGACGCTCAGCCAGCGTGGCGAGGTTCTCTTCAAGCCGAGACGTTTTGGGATCGATGATATTCGCCACCCAGCCCGCCAATTGCAGACCGTCGTTGGCGATGGCTTCGGCTGACAGCAACGCATGGCTGATGCAGCCCAGGCGCACGCCCACCACCAGAATCACCGGCAGGTTGAGCGCGATGGCCAGGTCAGACAGATTGGCCTGATCGGCCAGTGGAACGCGCCAGCCGCCAGCCCCTTCGATCAGCGTGAAATCAGCCTGCTTATCGAGGATATGCCGCATAGGGCCGAGCAAGGACTGCACGGTCAGCGCGACTCCTGCTTCCCGCGCGGCCAGATGGGGCGCGATGGCAGGCTCGAAGGCCACCGGGTTGACCTCGTTGTAGGTCAGCTGAATCGAACATTCGGCACGCAAGGCAACGGCGTCCGAGTTGCGCAACCCCTTGGGTTTGACGTCGCAGCCGGAGGCGACCGGCTTGCCCGCCGCCGTGCTCAACCCCGACTGCCGCGCCGCGTAGAGAAGCCCCGTGGCGATGGTGGTCTTGCCGACGTCGGTATCGGTTCCCGTGATGAAATACGCAGCGCTCATCGTGGCGACCATCCGTTCAGATATTTCAAACTATTCCCTGCTTACTATAGCGCCCGTCTAACAGACGCCGACTAAATAGATCATTCTTTAATCAATGCCGGATTTCGCCAGAATGCCGTACACCACCTGATACGTGGCGGGCAGGCCGTCTTTCTGACGAAACCTTTCGTACGCCTCCATCAACGCCTGGATTCGCGCACGGCCAGTCAGGCCTCCCGGACGACCCGGATTGATGTTGTGCGCGCCCAGTGCCTTGAGTTCATGGGTCAGGCTGCGCACGTCGGGATAGTGCAACACGTGGGGCAAGACTTCGAGGCTGCGCACGTTCAAACCGCTGGCAGTGCAGAGTCGTTGATAATCGTCGCGCTCGCGGAAGCGATTGACGTGGACCATGCCATCCACCGCCTGCCAGCTGTCGCGTAGTTCGGACAACGTCCCGACGCAGAGGCTGGCGAAGGCGAATACGCCACCCGGTTTGAGCACGCGACGCGCTTCGCTCAGCACCGCGGAGAAATCCGGGCACCATTGCACCGCCAGGCTGGAGAACATCAGGTCAACGCTCGCGTCGCGCAGCGGCAGGTTCTCGGCGTCGCCAGCCACGTAATGAACCGCGCCACCCAATGGCCGTGCATAACGCAGCATGCCTTCGGCGAGGTCCAGCGCAACCCCTTCGCTTTGGGGAAACTGCTGCGCCAGCGCGCGGCTGAAACACCCTGTTCCGCTGCCCAGGTCCAGCCACCGGGATGGCGCTGTCTTCGGCATCTGAGCCGGCAGCCGTGTCATCAGCTCGATGCCGACGGCGCGCTGCAAATCGGCCACGCTGTCGTAGCTGGTCGCGGCCTTCGAGAAGGACGCCGCCACCTGACGCTTGTCAGGTAGTGCCTGTTGCCCATTAACCTGTTGCTGTTTCACGGCCTTCAGCACCGCGCAATGGGAAAGATCAGTCATCACCGGACTCGTGTAAAAACGCATGAACTGCAGCGGCGACGCCGTGCGGGTTTTCCAGAATGAAAGCGTGACTGGCCTGCTCGATCACGCCGACTTCGATGTCAGGCTGGAAGGTCAGAACATCCGCCGATGCTTCTGCCGGCACCAACGCATCAAGGCCACCAAACAGGTGCAATTGAGGGCCGCGAAACGCTTGCAGCGCTTTGCGCGTGTCCATTTGCTCGAGCAGCTTCAGGCCTTCGATCAAGCCGGCGCTGGTGCCGTGGGGCGCGCAGGCTTTTAACTGTCTCGACAGCGCCCGTGGCTCTTCGGCGCCTTGCACGCACAAAAGACTGAAACGCTTGAGCGTTCCGTCCAGATCGGCTTTGCAACCGGCGATAAAGGCGTCGAAATCAGTTTGCGGCATCGCGTTGGGCCACTCGCTGCGGGCCACAAAGCAGACGTTGCTGGCGAACGTCGCCAGACCACAGCAGCGCTCGCCCCTGCGCGCGGCCAGTTCGGTGGCCAGCATGCCGCCCAGCGACCAACCGCCCAGCCAGACGTTGTCGGGCAATGTCGAATCCAGTTCATCGAGCCAGTCGTCGAGGTTGTCGGTGTCCATGTCAGGCAACGGCTCGATCACCACCCGCAAATGTTCGTCGAGCCCTCGCAGCGCTGCCGCCAGCGGTTCAAGGGGCGAGACGCCAAGGCCCCAGCCCGGCAACAGGATCAACTGATCACGCATGGTCCAGCTCCGAAGATTCGTCTACGCCCAGCAGCGGATAACACTGCTCCAGTGCCTGCAACAATAGCTGCACCTGCGCTTCGCTGTGGGCTGCCGACAATGTCACGCGCAAACGCGCACTGCCCGCAGGCACCGTCGGCGGTCGAATGGCGGTGACCATCACGCCGCGCTCTCGCAGCAACTGCGACAGCCGCAACGCGCGACCGCTGTCGCCGATCAGGATCGGCTGGATGGGCGTGAAACTGTCCATCAGCTCAAGGCCAAGGGCTTCAGCGCCGGCGCGAAACTGTTTGATCAGTGCCGCCAGGTGCTCACGCCGCCAGTGTTCAGTGCGCAGCAGTTCGAGGCTTTTCAGGGTCGCGCACGCCAGCGCCGGCGGCTGGCTGGTGGTGTAGATGTAGGGGCGGGCGAACTGGATCAGCGTCTCGATCAACTCTTCGCTGCCCGCAACGAACGCGCCCGCGGTGCCGAAGGACTTACCCAGCGTGCCGATCAGCACCGGGACGTCATCGATGCCAAGGCCGAAGTGCTCGACGATACCCGCACCGTTTGCACCCAGCGGGCCAAAGCCGTGTGCATCGTCGACCATCAGCCATGCGTTTTTGGCTTTCGCCGCCTTGGCCAGCGCGGGGAGGTCAGCGACGTCGCCGTCCATGCTGAACACACCGTCGGTGACTACCAGCGTGTCGCCCACCGCTTTGTCCAACCGGCTGGCGAGGCTGTCGCAATCGTTGTGCAGGTAGCGGGCGAAACGGGCGCCGCTAAGCAGGCCGGCGTCGAGCAACGAAGCATGATTGAGGCGGTCTTCCAGCACGGTGTCACCCTGGCCCACCAACGCAGTAACGGTGCCGAGGTTGGCCATGTAACCATTAGAAAACAACAGCGCGCGGGGCCGACCGGTGAACTCGGCGAGGGCTTCTTCGAGCGCATGATGGGGCGTGCTGTGGCCGATCACCAAATGCGAGGCACCACCGCCTACGCCCCAACGTTCGGCGCCGGCCTGCCAGGCCGCGATGACCTCGGGGTGATTGGCCAGGCCCATGTAATCGTTGTTGCAGAACGCCAGCAGCGGCTTGCCGTCGACAATGACTTCAGGGCCCTGCGGGCTTTGCAGCAAGGGCCGCTGACGATAAAGGTGCTCGGCACGACGGGCAGCGAGACGTGCGTTCAGATCAAAAGACATGCGGGCCTCGTGAGCGGATTTATGACTACGCCGTTATCTCCCGCTCGGACGTAGACCTGTGGGAGTGAGCTTGCTCGCGAATAGGACGGCACATTCAGCATGGATGCCGCCTTACCTGACGCATTCGTGAGCAAGCTCACTCCCACAGTGTGTTGCACTCCGACCGGAGGATCGAAGGCGCATCAAACAGCCGCGTCGTAAAACAGCTCGCTGCTTTTCTGCTCGATCAGCGCTTGTTCGATGGCTGCCTGATGCACCTCGTCCGAGTGCTCTTCGCGCGCTTCGGGCTGAATGCCCAGACGCGAGAACAGCTGCATGTCCTTGTCGGATTGCGGGTTGGCGGTGGTCAGCAGTTTGTCGCCGTAGAAGATCGAGTTGGCGCCGGCGAAGAACGCCAGGGCCTGCATCTGGTCATTCATGGCTTCGCGGCCTGCGGACAGGCGCACGTGGGATTGCGGCATCAGGATGCGCGCGACGGCCAGCATGCGGATGAAATCGAACGGGTCGATATCCTCGGCGTTTTCCAGCGGGGTGCCGGCCACTTTCACCAGCATGTTGATGGGCACGGATTCCGGATGCTCTGGCAGGTTGGCCAACTGGATCAGCAGATTGGCGCGGTCGTCCAGGGATTCACCCATGCCCAGGATGCCGCCGGAGCAGATCTTCATTCCCGAATCACGCACGTACGCCAGCGTCTGCAGGCGCTCGCTGTAGGTACGGGTGGTGATGATGCTGGTGTAGAAATCCGGCGACGTGTCGAGGTTGTGGTTGTAGTAATCGAGGCCAGCGTCAGCCAGCGCCTGGGTCTGGTCCTGGTCCAGCTTGCCAAGGGTCATGCAGGTTTCCAGGCCCATGGCCTTGACGCCTTTGACCATCTCCAGCACGTAGGGCATGTCTTTGGCCGACGGATGTTTCCACGCCGCGCCCATGCAGAAACGGGTCGAACCAATCGCCTTGGCGCGTGCGGCTTCTTCCAGCACTTGCTGGACCTGCATCAGCTTTTCTTTTTCCAGACCGGTGTTGTAGTGGCCCGATTGCGGGCAGTACTTGCAGTCTTCCGGGCAGGCGCCGGTTTTGATCGACAGCAGGGTCGAGACTTGCACGCGGTTGGCGTCGAAGTGAGCGCGGTGCACGGTTTGCGCCTGAAACAGCAGGTCATTGAATGGCTGTGTGAACAGCGCCTTGACCTCGGCTAGATTCCAGTCGTGACGCAGGTTGGCATTGATGCTGGCGCTCATGGGCGGCTCCTTGATGTTTTCTGGACGATGACCCGGGCGGCTTTGCCCAGCGGCAAAACCGGAAAGCCCACAGGCGCAACACGGATGTTCGGCATATTTAAGGAAGCGACATGCGCTGTCAACCACATAACGGGCACCAGGTTTACATCTGGTTAAAAAACGAACAGACGTGTCTGTTGTGCGATGAAGCGACTGATTCAAGTACCCCGATCTGCATGCCCTGCGAGCGCGAACTCCCGTGGCTGATTGACCAGTGCGACCGTTGCGCGCTGCCCATGCCGATGTCCGGCCTGACCTGCGGCGCCTGCAATCGCCATCCTCCCGCCTTTAATGACGTCGTCGCTCCGTGGCTTTACGACTTCCCGATCGACGCGCTGGTCACACGCTTCAAGCATCAGCGGAAATGGCCGCTCGGCCGACTGCTGGCGGAGCTGTTGGGCGAGACCCTGCAGCATCGCTTCAACGATGGCATGCGCCGACCCGATTGTCTTATCCCGGTGCCGCTCGCCAAAAAACGGCTGCGCCAGCGAGGCTTCAATCAAGCGGCGATGTTGGCGAACTGGCTCGGCGCGCGGTTGGACTTACCCGTCGATGAGCGCGTTATTCGCCGCGTGAAAGAAACACCTTCGCAGCAGGGTCTGGATGCAAAAGCCAGAAAGCGCAATCTGGCGTCTGCCTTTTCGCTGAGGGACGCCACGCCGATTATCGGCAAGCACCTTGCACTGATCGATGACGTCCTCACCACCGGCTCGACGGCGAATGCGCTGGCAGCACTGTTGATCAAGGCCGGCGCCAGATCGGTGGATGTGTATTGCCTGGCAAGAACGCCGAAGCCCGGGGACTAGCCAGCCAGGAGATCAGGGAATCCGCAGCATTCGGGAGCAAGCCGTTTTGGCTTACACTCCGGCGTCATCACTTCCAGCGCATCCGACCCCTATGTCACTACCGCCTTCCCTCACCCAGCACATGGTCCGTCGCCCGCATCGCATTGCGCTGTTGCAGCACATTGCCGAGCAGGGCTCGATCACCCGAGCGGCGAAAAGCGCCGGTCTGAGTTACAAGGCGACGTGGGACGCCATCGATGAGCTGAACAATCTGGCGCAGAAACCGCTGGTCGAGCGCAGCGTTGGCGGCCGTGGGGGTGGCGGCGCCAAATTGTCGGCCGAAGGCGAGCGGGTGCTGCGGCTTTATCAGCGCCTGCAGGCGTTACAGACTCAGCTGCTGGAAACCTCGGAGGAATCTGACGACCTCGCCCTGCTCAGCCGCTTGATGCTGCGAACCAGCGCTCGGAATCAGCTGCATGGTCAGGTCAGCGGCGTTCGTGCTCAGGGCCGCAACGACATGATCACGTTGCAGCTCGCGGGCGGCTTGTCGATCGAGGCGCAGATCACCCACGACAGCACGCTCCGACTGGGCCTTGAGATCGGCACGGATGTGTTCGCCCTGATCAAGGCCGGCTGGCTGGAGTTAATAGCGCCTGACCAGGCTGAAACAACCGGACACAATTGCCTCACCGGTAATATCGAGGAAATTCTCGACGCCGAGGATGGCCCGAGTGAAGTCAGAATTGTCCTTCCCAGCCACCAGATTCTCTGTGCGGTGGTCGACGCGGACCGGCTGCATGCCTTGCAGCTCAAGGTCGGCGGTGAGATCAAGGTTCAATTTGCGCCCTCAAACATTCTGCTCGGCACGCCGCTTTAAGCGCCGCTTGCACGCAAGACCGACGCCCGACTCGTCATTTGACCGACACAATAACGTCATGAGCACTGCATAGGGTTTTGCCCTAAACCGCAGGGAGCCCGTGATGACGCTATTAAAAGATAACCAATCCACCGACCTCGAAAATATGGTTGGCCTGACCCGACGCGGATTCATCAGCGCGGGCGCCCTGTGCGGCGCGGCGATGTTTCTCGGGGGCAACCTGCTCAGCCGCAGCGTCATGGCCGCCAGTGTCAGCGCTGCCAACGGGACGCTGCTCGGCTTCGACAGCATCCCCTCCTCCACCGCCGACAGCATCAGCCTGCCGCCGGGCTATCGTTCCTCGGTCCTGATCAGTTGGGGCCAGCCGCTGCACACCAACGGCCCGGCCTTCGACCCCAGTGGCAAGGGCACGGCGAAGATGCAGGAGCTGCAATTCGGCGACAACAATGACGGCATGAGTCTGTTTACCTTCCCCGGCGACACGCCGGACACCGCCAGCCGCGCGCTGATGGCGATCAACAACGAATACACCAATTACCGATACCTGTTTGATCACGGCAAAGACCCGCAATCGGCCGAAGACGTGCACAAGGCCCAGGCCAGCGAAGGTGTTTCGGTGATCGAGGTCAAACGCGAAGGTCAGCAATGGGCGTTCGTCCAGGGCTCTAAATACAACCGGCGCATCCACGGCAACACGCCGATTCATCTGAGCGGCCCGGCAGCCGGCCATGAGTGGTTGAAAACCGCCGCCGACAAGACCGGCAAGAACGTCCTCGGGACCTTCCAGAACTGCGCCAACGGCAAGACGCCGTGGGGCACCTATCTGACCTGCGAAGAGAACTTCACCGACTGCTTCGGCAGCAGCGATCCGGCACAGACCTTCGACGCCGCAACCAAACGCTATGGTGTGACGTCCGCCAGCAAAGAAGTGAACTGGCACCTGCACGACCCGCGTTTCGACGTCGCGAAAAACCCCAACGAACCCAATCGCCATGGCTGGGTGGTGGAGATCGATCCGTTCGATCCGAAATCCACGCCGGTCAAACGCACCGCCCTGGGCCGTTTCAAACACGAAAACGCCGCGCTGACCGAAACCAAAGATGGCCGCGTCGTGGTGTACATGGGCGACGATGAGCGCGGCGAATTCATCTACAAATTCATAAGCCGGGACAAGGTCGACCACAAGAACCGTAAGGCCAACCGCGACATCCTCGACCACGGCACGCTGTATGTGGCGCAGTTCGACGCTGGCGACAGCAACCCCGATCACCCGAAAGGCCAAGGCAAATGGATTGAGTTGAGCCACGGCAAGAACGGCATCGACGCGGCCAGCGGTTTTGCCAATCAGGCCGAAGTGCTGATCCATGCGCGCCTGGCGGCAAGCCAGGTGAAAGCGACGCGCATGGACCGCCCTGAGTGGATCGTTGTCAGTCCCAAGGACGGCCAGGTCTATTGCACGCTGACCAACAACATCAAGCGTGGCGATGAAGGGCAGCCAGTGGGCGGGCCAAATCCCCGGGCGAAAAACCAGTACGGGCAGATTCTGCGCTGGCAGGAAACCGGGTCAGATGCAGCCGCCATGGATTTCGCATGGGACTTGTTCGTCGTCGCCGGCAACCCAGGTGTGCATGCAGGAACGCCCCAGGGCGGATCAACCAATATCAATCCGCAGAACATGTTCAACAGCCCGGATGGCCTGGGTTTCGATGCTGCCGGGCGGCTGTGGATTCTGACGGATGGCGACGCCACCAATGCGGGCGACTTCGCCGGCATGGGCAATAACCAGATGCTGTGCACTGACCCGGCCAGCGGCGAGATCCGCCGATTCATGGTCGGGCCGGTGGGGTGTGAAGTGACCGGCATCAGCTTCGCGCCCGACCAGAAAGCGCTGTTCGTCGGCATTCAGCACCCTGGCGAAAACGGCGGCTCGACCTTCCCCGAGCATCTGCCAAACGGCAAGCCGAGGTCCTCGGTGATGGTGATCACGCGGGAGGATGGCGGCGTGATCGGCGCCTAATTTTTGGGAGATCTCCCGTTGTCCAGGCGAGGCGCTATCTCGCTGCAAACACAGCCTCTGTGGGAGTGAGCTTGCTCACGAAGACGGCGATTCAGGCGCTAAAGATGCAGCGGGTGTCCTGGCCTCTTCGCGAGCAAGCTCGACTCCCACATGGACGGTGTTTGCTGCGCGACAGCGCGGCGTTTGGTCGCCGGCATATCTCCCACAACGATCGCGGTCGTCTGTTGATGCAGCCTTCCAATCCGCATCGCAGTTGCGGAAGTGAGCTTGCCACTGTGTCAGGTGTAACACGCCTGAGTTACCATGACTGGCCCGACGCGGCAGCCTGCTGCGCGCAGGAGTTAGCATGGCCCACCCGTTCGCAACACTTACACCTGACCTGGTGCTGGACGCCGTCGAGAGCATCGGCTTTGTCACCGACGCCCGTATTCTCGCGCTCAACAGCTACGAGAACCGCGTCTATCAGGTCGGCATCGATGAACAGCAGCCGCTGATTGCCAAGTTCTACCGGCCCGATCGCTGGACCAACGACGCCATTCTCGAAGAGCACAGCTTCACCGCCGAGCTCGCCGACGTCGAAATCCCGGTCGTCGCGCCCCTCGTGCACAACGGCGAGACCTTGTTCGAGCACGCCGGTTTTCGTTTCACCCTCTTCCCCCGTCGTGGCGGCCGCGCGCCAGAGCCCGGCAACCTTGATCAGCTGTACCGTCTCGGCCAGTTGCTCGGGCGCATTCACGCTGTCGGCGCCACGCGCCCGTTCCAGCACCGCGAAGCCCTTGGCGTGCAGAACTTCGGCCACAACTCGCTGAACTACCTGCTGGACAACAACGTGATTCCCCGCAGCCTGCTGCCGGCCTATGAATCCGTTGCCAAAGACCTGCTCAAGCGCGTGGAAGACGTCTACGCCGCCACGCCCCATCAGAACATCCGCATGCACGGCGATTGCCACCCCGGCAACATGATGACCCGCGACGACATCTTCCACATCGTCGACCTCGACGACTGCCGCATGGGCCCGGCGGTGCAGGATGTCTGGATGATGCTCGCGGGTGATCGTCAGGATTGTCTGAGTCAGTTGTCGGAATTGATGGACGGCTACAACGAGTTTCACGACTTCGATCCCCGTGAGCTGGCACTCATCGAACCGCTGCGCGCGCTGCGCCTGTTGCATTACAGCGCCTGGTTGGCCCGTCGTTGGGATGATCCGGCGTTCCCACACAGCTTTTCCTGGTTCGGCACCGAACGCTATTGGGGCGACCAGGTGCTGGCGCTACGCGAGCAGTTGGCCGCGCTGAACGAAGAGCCGCTGAAGCTGTTCTGAAAACGCTGAACACCCTGCAAGACACCACAACAAGAAACTTGCCGAAGGACCACTCATGCAAGCTGCCAACCCGCGTCGCGGGTACATTCTGGGCCTGAGCGCCTACATCATCTGGGGACTGTTTCCGATCTACTTCAAGGTGCTTGCCAGCGTTCCCTCGCTGGAAATCATCGTCAATCGGGCGATCTGGTCGGCCATCTTCGGCTCGCTTCTGCTGCTGGTCTGGAAGCATCCCGGCTGGTGGCAAGAGCTACGGGATAATCCCAAACGCCTCGCCATTCTCGCCTGCAGCGGTACGCTGATCGCCGCCAACTGGCTGATCTACGTCTGGGCCGTGAACAACAACCACATGGTCGAAGCCAGCCTGGGTTACTTCATCAACCCGCTGATCAACGTGATGCTCGGCATGGTGCTGCTGCGGGAAAGATTGCGCCCATTGCAATGGGTAGCGGTGATGCTGGCGTTGATCGGCGTGCTTCAGCAGGTCTGGCAAGTGGGCAGTCTGCCGTGGGTGTCGCTCGCGCTGGCATTCACCTTTGGGTTCTACGGCCTGATTCGCAAAAAAGCGCCGGTGGCGGCGTTGCCCGGGCTGGTGGTGGAGACCTGGATTCTGGTGCCGCTGGCCGTGGGCTGGCTGATGTTCAACCCGCTGGCCCACAGCGCACAGCCGGCGTTCTGGACCACATCGCAAGCGCTATGGCTGGCGGCGGCCGGACCGGTGACCCTCGTGCCGCTGGTGTGTTTCAACGCTGCAGCCAGGCATTTGCCCTACGCGACACTGGGCTTTTTGCAGTACATCGCGCCAACTCTAGTGCTCGCATTGGCGGTTGTGCTGTACGACGAACACATGCCCTCGGCCACCTTGGTGACCTTCGCCTTCATCTGGGCCGGGTTGATCATTTACAGCGTTGACGCCTGGCGCTCGCTACGCAAACGCGCCCAGGCCTGAGCAGGCAAGAGGAATCGCAGCAGGCCCGCCAAAACCGGAGCCTGCAGCGGTGACATCAATTACTCGTCTGTGGGCAGATGTAATTCCACCATCAGGTCATCCGCCAGGGTTTCCAGCCGCTGCTGCAGCACATCCAGTGAAAGATCCATCGGCAATCCCAACTCGGCATGGGCGCGAAACAGCGTTTCGCTGCTCATGGGTGCTGGCTCGACGCTGGTCACCAGATGCTCCAGGTTGACGCCTTGCTCGGTCAGCACGCGAGTGACGTCGCGCACGATCCCGGATCGATCATTGCCCACCAGATCCATGGTGATGTGCCTCCACTCCGGCAAGGATTCCGGAAGGACTTCGGCGAACAGGACGCGGATGCCTTTTGCCGAAAGCCCTTCCAGCGCGCTGCGCAGGGGCTGATGCGCGTCGACCGGTGCGCTGACCCGCAGGATCCCGGCGAACTGCCCGGCCATGTGTGACATACGGCTTTCCAGCCAATTGCCACCGTGATCGGCAATGCAGGCCGCGAGCTGCTCGACCACGCCTGGCTTGTCTGGCGCAGACACCGTGACGATAAGATGATCCACAAACGACTCCTTTTATCCGCAGCGAGTGAGGCCTGTTTAATACCACGCCCCATGGGTTGTGGGGGAAGTATAGGCACGTCTGCCCGGCGCGCAGTGCCGTCACCGTTTCACGAATTTTTGTGTACGATCTTGATAATTATCTGGAACAATCTGCACGTTCTTTGAGAACATCCGACACCGCCGCGTGACCGAATGCCCAAGTCCGGTCGCTCGATGCACATTCAGTCTGATTTTAATGCCGCAACTCATCATGTAGTATCGCTTCGCGTTCACTACATAGATGTCGAATCCAGGCCTGATCCGATGTTCCTGCAAGGCCAAAACCTGTTTAAGCGCTTCATCTCAGGTGCCCGCCGCCCCGCCCAGCCGCCCGCAACGGCATGTTCTGGAAGGGCACGCAGCGACGTCGATGGCTTTAACAAGAAAGCGCTCATGATTGAAGCGCAGATAGCTGAGCAGAGTGAGGCAAGCAATGACTGAACACGTTCAAGTCGGTGGCCTGCGGGTCGCCAACGTCCTGCTGGATTTTGTGAACAACGAAGCCATTCCCGGAACCGGCCTCGACGCCGCTGCATTCTGGGCCGGTGCCGATGCGCTCATCCACGAGCTCGCACCCAAGAACAAAGCCCTGCTCGCCAAACGAGACGAATTCCAGGCGCGTATCGACGCCTGGCATCAGTCCAATGCCGGCAACGCCCACGACGCAGCCGCCTACAAGGCGTTCCTGCTGGAGATCGGCTATCTGCTGCCAGAAGCGGCGGACTTCCAGATCTCCACGCAAAACGTCGACGAAGAAATCGCCCGCATGGCCGGCCCGCAGTTGGTGGTGCCGGTAATGAACGCGCGTTTCGCGCTCAATGCCTCGAATGCCCGCTGGGGCTCGCTGTATGACGCGCTATACGGCACCGACGCCATCAGCGAAGCCGGCGGCGCGGAAAAGGGCAAAACCTACAACCGGGTCCGCGGCGACAAAGTCATCGCCTTCGCCCGAGCGTTTCTGGACGAAGCGGCTCCTCTGGCGGCGGGCTCCCACGTCGACTCCACCGGCTACAAGCTGGTCGATGGCATGTTGATCGTCAGCCTCAAGGGCGGCAGTAACACCGGCCTGCACGATGATGCCCAACTGATCGGTTTTCAGGGCGACGCATCGGCGCCGACCGCGCTGCTGTTCAAGCATAACGGCCTGCACTTTGAACTCCAGATCGACGCGGCGAGCCCGGTCGGCCAGACCGACCCGGCCGGTGTCAAAGACGTGCTGATGGAAGCGGCGCTGACCACCATCATGGACTGCGAAGACTCCATCGCTGCCGTCGACGCCGACGACAAGGTCGTGGTGTACCGCAACTGGCTGGGGCTGATGAAGGGCGATCTGTCCGAAGAAGTCTCCAAAGGCGGCACAAGTTTTACCCGTACGATGAACGCCGACCGCGTCTACACCTCGCCCACCGGCGAACCCGTCACGCTGCATGGCCGCTCGCTGTTGTTCGTGCGCAACGTCGGCCACCTGATGACCATTGATGCGATCCTCGACAATCAGGGCAACGAAGTGCCGGAGGGCATTCTCGACGGCCTGCTGACCAGCCTCGCGGCCATTCACAACCTCAAGGGCAATACCTCCCGCGCCAACAGCCGCACGGGCTCGATGTACATCGTCAAACCGAAGATGCACGGCCCTGAAGAAGTGGCGTTCACCAACGAATTGTTCGGGCGCATCGAAGCGGTGCTGAACCTGCCGCGCAACACGCTTAAAGTCGGGATCATGGACGAAGAGCGTCGCACCACGATCAACCTCAAGGCCTGCATTCAGGCGGCGAGCGAACGTGTTGTGTTCATCAACACGGGTTTCCTGGACCGCACCGGCGACGAGATCCACACGTCCATGGAAGCAGGGCCTGTTGTACGCAAGGCGCAGATGAAAGCGGAAAAGTGGATCGGCGCGTATGAAAATTCCAACGTCGATATCGGTTTGAAATGCGGCCTGCAAGGGCGCGCGCAGATCGGCAAAGGGATGTGGGCGATGCCTGACTTGATGGCCGCGATGCTCGAACAGAAAATCGCCCATCCACTGGCCGGCGCCAACACTGCGTGGGTGCCATCGCCCACTGCCGCTGCGCTGCACGCGTTGCACTACCACAAGGTCGATGTGTTCGCGCGTCAGGCTGAACTCGCCCAACGCGCGCCGGCCTCGGTCGACGACATTTTGACCATCCCGCTGGCACCGAACATCGACTGGACGGCGGAAGAGATTCAGAACGAGCTGGACAACAACTCACAGGGCATCCTCGGGTATGTGGTGCGCTGGATCGATCAGGGCGTCGGCTGCTCGAAGGTGCCGGACATCAACGACATCGGCCTGATGGAGGACCGTGCCACGCTGCGGATTTCCAGCCAGCACATCGCCAACTGGCTGCGCCACGGCGTGGTCAGCGAGCAGCAGGTGCTGGAAAGTCTGAAGCGCATGGCGCCAGTAGTGGACCGTCAGAACGCAGGCGATGCGCTGTATCGCCCGCTCGCGCCGGACTTCGACAGCAACATCGCGTTTCAGGCAGCGGTTGAGCTGGTGATCGAAGGCACGCGGCAGCCCAATGGCTACACCGAGCCGGTGCTGCATCGTCGCCGTCGGGAGTTCAAGGCGAAACACGGGGCGTAATCAGCGCCCAAACAAAAAGGCGGTGTCCACGTAAATGGACACCGCCTTTTTTATTGCACAACTTTCATTGCTTCAACGCAGCCCGAAGGCGGCGTTATCAGGCCATTTCCAGTTCCCGCTTCACCAGTCGCAACAGCTGCTTGGTGTTGATCGGCTTGAGCAGAAAATCCACCACGCTCAGGTGCATGGCATCGATGGCGTCGCGTACGTTGGCGTCGCCGGACACGATAATGATCGGCAACTCCGCACGGTCCGATTCGCGAACCCGACGGATCAGATCCAGCCCGTCGCACGGCGCCATGCGCAGATCGGTGATCAGCAGCGCAATGGACGGCCGGGTCTGCAGCAAGTGCATGGCGCTGGTGCCGCCGGCGGCGGTGATGCAGCTGATGTCATTGAGACTGAGAATTTCGGCCAGAACTTCCCGAGCATCCTTGTCGTCATCGACGATCAACACCCGTTGTGGCGATTGGGACGCAGGCGCGAGCATCACCTCATTGAGGGCTTCGCGCTCTTCATCACTCAAAATACTGTGATCGAACATACCCGTCTCATCTTCCTGTCGACTCCAATTCTGACAGCGCAAGCGATAGATACGCTGCACATCCTGTCGGCTTCATGCCGGGCCCTTGAGCCTCGCGCTAACTGCATCGCTGCGGTATTACACCTTGGTTCGATGCGATTCAACGCCTTCACAGTCACCTAAGACTTACGTCCAATGGGCACTGCCCGATAAGCGGTCGACCATGGGTCAATAAAAACAAGCGGTATCGGTCATGAGCAAAGCGGACGCTTTTACCCAGGCAGGCAAAACAGCCGTTCTGCAGAACATCCACGGCACGATGCAGTTCCTGCAAAAATTCCCGCCCTTCAACCAGATGGAAAACGCCCACCTGGCCTACCTTGTGGAACAGTGTCACCTGCGTTTCTACGCTACAGACGAGAGCATCATCAAGCCTAGCGATGGGCCAGTAGAACATTTTTACATCGTCAAACAAGGCCGCGTAGTAGGCGAGCGCCCCCATTCGGCAAAAGGCGGCACCGAGACCACGTTCGAAATCACCACCGGCGAGTGCTTTCCCCTCGCTGCGCTGCTCGGCGAACGCGCCACGCGAACCGAGCATCTGGCGGCCGAAGACACCTTCTGCCTGCAGCTGAACAAGCAAGCCTTCATCAAGCTGTTCGAGCTCTCGAATGAGTTCCGCGACTTCGCTCTGCGCGGTGTCAGCAGCCTGCTCGATCAGGTGAATCAGCAAGTAAAGCAGAAGGCGGTGGAAACACTCGGCACGCAATACTCACTGAATACGCGACTGGGTGAACTGGCGATGCGTCATCCGGTGACATGCTCCCCCGACACGCCGCTGCGGGAGGCCGTGCGGCAGATGGACGAGCAGCAGGTCGGCAGTATTGTCATCGTGGACGAGGCCAAGGCGCCGCTGGGGATTTTCACGCTGCGCGATCTGCGCCAGGTCGTCGCAAACATCGACGCCGACTTCGGCGCGCCCATCGAACGCAGCATGATTCAGGCGCCGTTCTACCTGAGCCCGGACGCCAGCGCCTTTGATGCCGCCATTGCCATGACCCAGCGGCATATCGCCCACGTCTGTCTGGTCAAGGATCAGCGCCTGTGCGGCGTGGTCTCCGAGCGCGACCTGTTCTCGCTGCAGCGCGTGGACCTGGTGCATCTGGCGCGCACCATCCGCAGCGCGCCGCGCATCGATTCGCTGGCCAACCTGCGCGGCGACATCGTTCAACTGGTGGACCGAATGCTCGCCCACGGTGCCTCGTCCACGCAGATCACTCAGATCATCACGCTGCTCAACGACCACATGGTCTGTCGCGTCATCGAACTTTCGCTGGAAGACAAAGGCGATCCGGGCATAGCTTTCAGCTGGTTGTGTTTCGGCAGCGAGGGTCGGCGCGAGCAGACGCTGTACACCGATCAGGACAACGGCATTCTGTTCGAAGCCAGGGACGCCGCCGAGGCCGCCGAGATTCGCGGCCGGTTGCTGCCCCTCGCCGAGCGGATCAATCAAAGCCTGGCCGTATGCGGATTCGCGATGTGCAAGGGCGGGATCATGGCGAGCAATCCGCAGCTGTGCTTGTCGCGCATCGAGTGGGCGCGGCGCTTCGGCTCGTTCATCCGCGAAGCCACGCCGGAGAACCTGCTGTCGTCTTCCATCTATTTCGATCTACGCGTGGTCTGGGGCGATGAAAGCGGGGGCGATCAATTGCGGCAGAGCATTCTTGCCCAGGTGGCAGACAACGCGTTGTTCCAGCGCATGATGGCCGACAACGCCCTGCGTCAACGGCCGCCGGTGGGCCGCTTCAAGGATTTCGTGGTCGCCCGCAAGGGCAGTGAAAAAGATACGCTGGATCTGAAAACCCAAGGCCTGACGCCATTCGTCGACGGGGCGAGATTGCTGGCGCTGGCCAACGGCGTCGAGGCCTGCAACACCCTGGAAAGGCTGCGTCAGCTGGTGGCCAAAGAGGTTATCGACCCGCTGGATGGTGCGGCGTATGAAGAGGCCTACCACTTCATTCAGCAAACCCGTATGCAGCAGCATCAGCAGCAGAACCGGCAAAACCTGTCGTACTCCAATCGCATCGACCCGGATGTGCTCAATCATCTGGACCGACGCATTCTGCGTGAGTCGTTCCGTCAGGCGCAGCGGCTGCAGACCAGCCTCACCGTGCGCTACCAACTGTAAGCGACTGATCATGAATTTGTTCCGCTGGCTCAGGCCATCCAAACGCGCCGTTGCCCCTGAGCTGACGCCAGAGCAGCAACAGCGCCTGCGCGCCCTGCCCGGCCCGGGCGCGTTGGATCAGAACACGCTGCGCCAGCAACGCTGGGTGGTGGTGGATCTTGAAACCAGTGGGCTGAATCTGCAGCGGGACGAGGTGCTGTCGATCGGCGCAGTGGTCATCGAAGACGGTGCGATCGATCTGGGGCAGCAATTCGAGCGCACGCTGATGCGCAGCGATCACAAACTCAGCCCGAGCGTGTTGATTCACGGGCTGGGGCCCAGCGCGATCGCCGCAGGGAGCGAGCCGGTGGACGCACTGCTGGATTTCATGGCGTTCGTGGGCGACAGCCCGCTGCTGGCGTTCCATGCGGCGTTCGACGAGCACATGCTGGGCCGCGCATTAAAGGAAAGCCTCGACTATCGCCTGCTGCACCCTTTTATTGACGTCGCTCACATCGCGCCTTTCGTTTGCCCGAACGCGAATCTGCGGCAGGCAGGCCTGGACGACTGGACTCGATTCTTCGGGCTCCACGCCGAAGAGCGCCATCACGCCAGCGCCGATGCCCTGGTAACCGCCGAACTCGCGATGATCCTGTTCAGTCACGCCAAGCGACAAGGGATCGAAACCCCGGCACAGCTGGAGCAAGGCGTGGCGAAATGGCGACGGCAGCAGCAATCGCATTCGTTTTAGCGTTTCTCCTCTGGATCCCGTCTCGCCTCACAAATCCAATGGTCGATTCGTACATCAACCGTTCGGCTTCTTCCTACAAGGACCAATTGCCAGCATTGGGCGGCTCTGACACAATCGCGAACAATTCTCGTTAGCCCCTTTGTTCTCCTCGGTGCGCTTGTGTCGTCACTTCAAAGTCCCCAGCAGCAGCTCGTCGGAACGCTCTATCGCGACCATCGCGGCTGGCTGCTGGGCTGGCTAAGACGCAACGTGGCCTGCCCCCATCGCGCCGAAGACCTTAGCCAGGACACGTTCATTCGCTTGCTGGGCCGCGAGCAAATGCTTGAACCCCGCGAGCCCAGAGCCTTTCTGGTTTCGATCGCGAAGGGCTTGTTGTTCGACCACTTCCGTCGGGCCGCGCTGGAACAAGCGTATCTGGACGAGCTGATGCTGATTCCCGAAGGCGAACAACCTTCGCTTGAAGAACAGCAGCTGATTCTCGAAGACCTCAAAGCCATTGATCGCCTGTTGGGCAAGCTGTCCAGCAAGGCGCGCGCCGCCTTTTTGTACAACCGCCTGGACGGCATGCCCCACGCGGAGATCGCCACGAAGCTCGGCGTCTCGGTGCCCCGCGTGCGTCAGTACCTGGCCCAGGGTTTGCGCCAGTGCTACATCGCGCTGTATGGCGAGCCAACATGAGCCGCCTGTCCACCCGACCTGTTTCGTCCCATGTGCTGGACGCCGCCATCGCCTGGCAACTGTGCCTGGACTGCGGCCGGGGCAGTGAGGTCGAGCGCGAAGAGTTCGCCAAGTGGTACGCCGCCAGCGACGAACATGCCCGCGCCTGGATGCAGTTGGGCATGGTCGATCAGCGTTTCGCCGGGACCACTGGCCCGGCACGTTCAGCGCTTTTGCGTTCCCGTGATGGCATGGGCTTGCGGTTGCGCAAGCTGGGCCGCGGGGTGGCAGGGGTCGCGCTGGCGCTGGGCTTGACGGTTTTTCTGGGAAATCGACTGCTGCCGGTGGATTACTGGCTGGCGGATCTGCGCACCGCCACCGGCGAGCAGCGCACCATTCGCCTGTCGGATAACACCCTGATCCGGCTCAACACTCACACCGCGCTGGACGTGCGATTCGACGCCACACAGCGACGGATCGTGCTTCAGGAAGGCGAAATCTTTGTGGAAACCGGGAGCCACAACGACATGCGTCCGTTCATCGTCGAAACCCCCGAAGGACAGATGCGCGCCCTGGGCACGCAGTTTCTGGTCAAACGGCAGACTGACGGCACGCTGTTGAGCGTGCTGCAGTCAGCCGTCGCCGCTCATCCGCAGGCTTCCAGCCACGAACTGGTGCTGCACGAAGGGCAGCAGATGTTGATTCATCGCAACAGCCTCGGTCCCATGCTCGCCCTTGCGCCCGGCACCGGCGCCTGGATGCGCGGCATGCTGGTGGTCGACAACGCCCGCCTGGGAGACGTGGTCGCGGAGCTTGCCCGTTATCGTCAGGGCCATCTCGGCGTGGCGAAGGACGTCGCCGACTTGCGCATTACCGGCAGCTTTCCGCTGACCAACACCGACCTGGCGCTCAAGGCACTGACGCCCACGCTGCCGGTGCAGATCGAGGCGCGGACGCAGTGGTGGGTGACGGTGGTCGGCAGCGAGAAGAAGCCGGCGACTGCGCTGTAATTCGGGTGCCCTCGTGGATGCATGCGATCGCCTGGCCACAGAACTTGTGGGAGTGAGCTTGCTCGCGAAGAAGTCAGTACATCCGCTAAATCTTCCGTAGCTGAAACACCGTCTTCGCGAGCAAGCTCGCTCCCACATGGACCATATTTGATGCGCGAAAGCGCCGCTGTCTGGCAAAGGGTAACTTTCACCCAAGGTCATTGATCACGACCTACTTAGCGCCTGCGCAAATTATTTTCGCCCGGCCCTATCACTTTCCAGATCTCGTCCGGCACATAGGCATTGAGAACCATTTCCATCGAGGTGCCGTTCATGTCCCGCACGCTTCAAACCCTCCTGCGACCGAGTCTGCTGGCTATCGCCGTCGCCATTGCCGCACCGATGCTCAGTGCGCCGCTGATGGCCGCTTCCCAGGCTTCCAGCGTTCGCGCCTACGATCTGCCGGCCGCGCCGTTGTCCACGACGCTGACGCAGATCGCCAGTCAGGCAGGCCTGGCCCTGTCGCTGGATCCGGCACTGGCCGCGGGCCACACGTCGGCGCCGGTTCAGGGTCAATTCGACGCATCAGGCGCGATGGGCCAGGCGCTGCGTGGCACCGGCTTGCAATTGAATCTGACCACGGCAGGGACCTACACGCTGATGGCTGCGCCTGAAGGTGCGATGGCGTTACCGGCGACCAGCATTCAAGGCAGTCAGGAAAGTTTCGAAAGCGCGTGGGGGCCGGCGCAGGGATACGCCGCCAGTCGCACCGCAGCGGGCACCAAAACCGATACTGCACTGGTCGAAGCACCGCGCTCGATTTCGGTCGCGACCCGGCAGCAGATGCAGGATCGCGGCGTGCAAAATCTTGATGATGCTGTGAAGTACATGCCAGGCATTGTTTCCAGCAGTTTCGGCAGTGACACTCGCGCCGACTGGCTGCGCGTGCGCGGTTTCGAGCCGACTCAATTCCTCGACGGTCTGCCCATAGCAAAAGGCGTGTACGCCAATCCCAAACTCGATACCTGGAATCTGGATCGCGTTGCTTTGTTAAGGGGCCCAGCGTCGTCGGTGTACGGCCAGACTCCACCTGGCGGTCTGCTGGATATGGTTAGCCGCCGTCCCCAAGCCGAAGCCAGCCATGAGGTAGAGGTTCAGTATGGCAGTGACAACCATCGCCAGATCGATTTCGCGACCACGGGCAAAATTGACGATGATGGTCAGTTTCTTTACAGCTTAAGCGGTGTAGTCCGAGACAGCGGAACCCAGATCGATCACATCGACAACAAGCGCTATAACATCGCCCCAAGCCTTACATGGAACATCGACCCGGACACCAAGCTGACATTCCTCAGCCAGTTCACGCGTGACGATACGGGCATCACCAGCCAGTTCCGTCCTATTCAGGGTACGAAAATCAGCATGCCCTTCGGCGATATTTCCCACCATAAGAACTTGGGAGATCCTGACTGGGAGTACTACGACCGCACGTTTTACGCGCTAGGTTATGCATTAGAGCATCGCTTCAATGACACATGGCAGTTTCGCCAAAATCTACGCTACACAAAATCAGATCTGTCATTCCAGTCCATCACCCCGGGCTCCTACCCGTTTACCCAAGTTGATGACCTAGGCAATCTGGGATCACGTACTACCACCAGTACGGATGAGGACATCTCCCAGTTCGCCGTGGACAACAACTTGCAAGGTGATTTCACTACCGGAGACGTAGCTCACACCTTGCTGATTGGCTTGGATCAGCAGCGCAGCAACACCAACTACACCTCGATCTTTGGTAGTGCGCCGGGCATCAATGTAAACAACCCTGTGTATGGATTACCCATCACCCGCCCGCCTCGTTCCTCTGCGTTTTACGACTACGATCAGAAAACCGTTCAGACAGGCGTCTATATTCAGGACCAGATGGCTCTCGACCATTGGCGTCTTACCCTCGGTGGACGTGAAGACTGGGTTCACACTGGCACGAAGTTCTTCAATAAAGACGATGCAACCAACACCGAGCGTGACAAAGCCTTCAGCGGGAATGCGGCAATCAGTTATGTGTTCGACTCCGGTTTTGTACCGTACCTGTCTTATGCCGAGTCCTTTCAACCCACCAGCAACGCCACCGCTTCGCCGACTGACTCGTTCAAACCTACGGAAGGAAAGCAATGGGAACTGGGTATCAAGTACCAACCTCCAGGCAGCAATACGCTACTAAGCGCTGCGATCTACGATCTGACACAGAAGAACGTCGCAGTCACAACTACCAACAGTAGTGGGGTCTCGATCACAAGTCAGACGGGAGAGGTGAAGGTGAAAGGCTTAGAGCTGGAGGCAGTCTCCGACCTTACCGACAATTTGAAATTGATTGCCGCTTACACGCTTGCCAAGTCCGATGTGCAAAAAGGTGACTTCAAGGGAAACCGCCTTCAACTGATGCCTAACCAACAAGCCTCGCTATGGACGGACTACACATGGCATGAGGGCGCGCTGGACGGTTTCGGTATTGGCGGCGGAGTGCGCTACACCGGTAACACCTATGGTGATCAGGGCAATACATGGCTTGGCAAGGCTGACGCCTACACGGTGTTCGACGCCGCTGTACATTACGACCTTGGACGACTGGTCAACACGCTCAAGGGCACGACCGTTGCTGTCAAAGCCACCAACCTTTTCGACAAAGACTACATTTCCACCTGTGACAGCTTTTATTGCTACTACGGAGACCAACGAAGCGTGGTTGCCAGCGTGAACTACAAATGGTAATCGTTTAAACTCTCATTACCTGAAACAAGGGCCGCTCCCACACAGCGGCCTTTGTTGCTTTCGCTGACTCCGGATTTCCACATGAAAAGCCAAACCATCCGCCGCTGGTCTTTCATCCACACGTGGACCAGCCTGATCTGTACGGCATTCCTGCTGATGCTGGCGATCACTGGCTTGCCGCTGATCTTCAGTCACGAGATCGCTCACCTGACGGGCGACGCGCCGGAATTCAAGGAAATGCCCGCCGGCACCCCGCATCTGGACCTTGAACAACTGGTCCGCTCAGCCGAGGCCCATCGCCCCGGCGACGTGATGCAGTATTTCGGCTGGGACGACGATGACCCCAACGGCGTCTACGCCATCATGGGCAAGACTGCCGGCGGCGACCCGAACGAATCCCACAGTTTCATGCTCGACGCGCGCACCGGCGAGGCGATGGAAACGCCGAGCGCCAATGGCGGTTTCATGATGATCATGCTGCGCCTGCACGTGGACATGTACGCTGGGCTGCCGGGCAAGCTGTTGCTGGCGTTCATGGGACTGCTGTTTGTCATGGCGATCGTGTCCGGCGTCGTGTTGTATGCGCCCTTCATGCGCCGACTGGATTTCGCCACGGTGCGCCCGAATAAATCGAAGCGAGTGCGTTGGCTTGATCTGCACAACCTGATCGGCGTCGTCACGCTGACCTGGGCCATGGTCGTCGGCTTGACCGGCGTGCTCAACGCCTGCGCCGATCTGGTGATCGCGCAATGGCGCACCGACGCGCTGATGACCATGATCGCGCCGTACAAGGACGCCCCACCCCTGGCCGAACGCGCACCGGCGACCCGATTGATCGACATTTCCAAAGCCACTGTCCCCGGCGCCGAGCCGAGCTTCATTGCCTTTCCCGGCTCGCGCTTTTCCAGCGAGCATCACTACGCCGTGTTCATGAAAGGCGACACGCACCTGACGTCCCACCTGCTGACCCCTGTCCTGATCGACGCTCAGGACCTGCACGTCACCGCAACACTGGGACGCCCGTGGTACATGGACGCCCTGCTGCTGTCGCAACCGCTGCACTTCGGCGACTACGGCGGCATGCCGATGAAAATCCTGTGGGCTGCACTGGATGTACTGACGATCATCGTCCTCGGCAGTGGCTTGTATCTGTGGTGGGTCCGACGTCGCGCCACAGTCGCTGCGGCCAAGAACGTCGCAGTCGAGGCAGAAGTCGCATGACCCGGCACAAGAAGCATTCGGCGTTCTGGAAGACATTCGGCACGCCCGGCTGGATCGCCCTGCTGACCGCAGTCGGCCTGTTCGCCGCACTGCTCGGCGACGGTGCGTGGGATGTACTCGCCTGGGTGGGCATGGCCATTCCGACCTGGTACAGCTGCAAAGGATTGATGGCGCGCAAGCGGGTTTGATCCACCGAACCCCGCTTCTGCATGATTGACATCGAACCGTACCCAATGAACCGGTTTGCTTTGACGATGGCAGGGGCGCGCGCATCCGCAGTAAAACATCGCATCCTGCCTGGCCTCCCTTGGTTATAAGTCGAACAAGTCCGTAAGAAACTTCCCTCGCAACAACACTAAGCGTCCTACACGCTCCGACTCCCAGGCTGGCCTCCCCTGCGAGTCACCCTCCCGATAATCGATATTCCGCCCTGGCAGGGCATCCACACTATCCATCGGGAAGACCCACAATGGCGCTCGACGCATTTTTGAAGATTGAAGGCATTGCTGGCGAAGCACTGGATGAGCAGTGCAAAGACTGGATTGAAATCACCGGATATTCGTTCGGCACCTACCAGAGCGCGTCCGTTACAGCCAGCACGGCTGGCGGCGCAACTTCCGGGCGTACCACGCTCAGCAACCTGACGCTGACCAAGATGCTCGACAAGTCGAGCTGCAAACTGATGGCAGCCAACTGCGCCGGAGAGCACTTCAAGGAAGTGAAGCTTTCCGTACACCGTGCAGGGGGCGACAAAATGAAGTTCTACGAAATCATTCTCGAAGAAGTGATCATCGCCGAATACAACCAACTCGCCAACGACGGCATTCCCACCGAACTCATCCAGCTCAACTACGGCCGTATCCGCTCGACCTACACCCTGCAAAACAGAAACGACGGGAGCGCGGCCGGCAGCGTAACAGGCGGATGGGACAGGATCGGCAATAAGCAATATTGCTGAGCGAGGGACATGTCATGGACTTCGAACGTACCCAACATGTCGGCCATTACGGTGTCGTGTTTACGCTTATTCACTTCACCGTGCAGCCGGACGATGCCGCATCGTTGAGAACGATCAACCTACCGGAAATAACCAAGGGTCATTTTGAGGTCATCCGGTTGATTGAAGAAACCTACGAGCGAATGCTTGCACAGGGGCGGCCTTGCCGGATGGTGCTTGCGGTGTCTAATCGCCTGAGCCGGAATACTGCCGATCTATTAAATGATCAACGAGTGAGAGTGGGTGGCGCCATATCCTCGCTGAGCGGCAAAGCTGTTACAGAGGTGTTCGGTCCGATAGTAGGAGGGATGGCGGGCATGTTCTCAGGAGGGAAGGCCAAACAAGGAATTCCGACCTACCACGTCGGTGATGTAATAGTCAGTATCGACGCACAAGTTGCGGGAGGTATTGGCCCTCAGAGGTCCTCGTCAGCATTGCTGCTTAAAAACAACGGTGATGGCTAGATGGCGTTTTATATCTCGTTAGTCATCGTCGCGGCTGCCATCTGGAGCGCCTGTCGAGTCACAAGACGATGGCGCTATCAGTGGGTGCTTGGCCTCGCCATCATCGTCTTTTGGTTTGCTTACGTTGTCCCTTGGGTCGTGAGAGCGGAAGCAATTGAAGATGAGCAGTTTCTTGATTATGAAATATTGCTCGAAGGCCTGCTCTATGTAGGGTTGGGATTACTGGGCGACAACTTGTGGCGTGACGACGAGCCAAAGTAGCGAATCGCATCGCCTCACCCACCAACTGGCTTGTCCCACGCGCCTCCTCGCGCGGGGCAAGCACGTTCCGCCATCCTGGTCATCACATAACCTCCCGCCATTTACACATCCAGCAGGCCCGCGTTCTGCCTCCGAATCTCACGCCTCCATAGGCAATCGATCACCCCAAAACCCAGCGCAGCCGGTGACAATCCAGTTACATAAAGAAATACAATGGCGATTTACGGGTATTTCAATTGACAACAAAACGTGCGTTTGACTAAATCCAGTCATACGACGACGTATAACGATCGCCGCTAAATAAAAACAATACCCAGAGTGGACTCGATGAAAATCAAAGGCATCCGTTGGTGGATGGTCGCGCTGATAACCGGCGGGCTGATCGTCAACTACCTCGCGCGCAACACCCTCTCCGTCGCCGCTCCCACCATGATGAGCGAGCTGAACATTTCCACCGAACAGTACTCGCACGTCGTCATCGCGTGGCAGATGGGCTATGCCTTCATGCAGCCGGTTGCTGGCTACGTGATCGACGCCATCGGGACCAAAATCGGCTTCGCGGTTTTCGCCATTGCCTGGTCGGTGGCGTGCGCATCGGCGGCCATGGCCACCGGCTGGCAGAGTCTGGCGTTCCTGCGCAGCTTGCTGGGCATCACTGAAGCGGCGGGTTTTCCTGCGGCGATCAAAGCGACCACTGAATGGTTTCCGGCCAAAGAGCGCTCGGTCGCCATCGGCTGGTTCAACATCGGTTCGTCGATCGGCGCGTTGCTGGCCCCTCCCCTTGTGGTCTGGGCGATCCTGCACAGCGGCTGGCAGATCGCGTTCGTCATCGTCGGCGGGCTGGGTCTGCTGTGGAGCGCAGGCTGGCTGTTCTTCTACAAGCACCCGCGCAATCAGCGTCTGCTGGGCGATGAGGAGCGCGATTACATTCTTGCCGGTCAGGAATCCCACCTGAAGGACGCGCCGACCAAGCACGCCAGCTGGAAGAAGATCGTCGGCACCCGCAATTTCTACGCAATCGCTTCGGCACGCATGCTGTCGGAGCCGGCCTGGCAGACGTTCAACGCGTGGATTCCGCTGTACCTGATGACCGAACGCCACATGAACATCAAGGAAATCGCGATGTTTGCCTGGCTGCCGTTTCTCGCCGCCGACATTGGCTGCGTGTTGGGCGGTTACCTGAGCCCGTTCTTTTACAAGCACTTCAACGTCTCGCTGCTGACGTCGCGCAAGATGGTGATGGTGTTCGGTTCGCTGTGCATGATCGGCCCTGGCTGCATCGGTCTGGTGGACAGCCCTTATGTCGCCATCGCGCTGCTGTGCGCTGGCGGTTTTGCGCACCAGACGCTGTCGGGCGCCTTGTACGCCATCACGTCGGACTCCTTCGGCAAGAACGAAGTGGGTACGGCAACTGGCCTGGGTGGCATGTTCGGGTTTCTGGGCGCGGCGCTGTTCACGCTGGTGCTCGGGATCATGGTCACCAAGGTTGGCTACAGCCCGCTGTTTGTGGCCCTGGCCGCTTTCGATCTCGTCGCCGCCACGATCATCTGGTTTGTCGCCAAGCCGCTGTTGACCGGCACACCTTCGGCGCAATCCGGAACGGCATCGGCAGACTCGGCAGACGGGGTCCCTACTGTCTGACATTCAGGTCCGGGCCGTTGCAAATCGGCCCGGCATCTCATCGGGATATTGCACAGCGTCCGTGCCCTCACTAGTCTGGAGGGCCAGTTCGATCAGAGGAATATCCATGTCTGCGCCCAGCATGACGCTCCATTACAACGCCGCTTCACCCTTCGCGCGCAAGGTGCTGATCCTGCTTCATGAAACCGGACAGGCAAGCCGGGTCAGTCTCAAAGCGGTTGCGCTCACCCCCGTCAGCCCCGACGCCGAAGTCTGCCGCGACAATCCGTGCGGGAAGATTCCGGCGCTGTGCCTGGCCGACGACAACGTGATCCATGACAGCCGGGTCATTCTCGAATACCTGGATCAACAGCACGTCGGCAACCCTCTCATTCCCAAAGAAGGCTCGGCGCGCTGGCGGCGATTGACGCTCGCGTCACTGGCCGATGCCCTGATGGACGCTGCGCTGCTCATCCGTTACGAGACCTTCCTGCGGCCCGAGGAGAAACACTGGGCGGAATGGCTTGACGCCCAGCAAGAGAAAATCGCTCGCACGCTGGCCTACTTCGAAGCCGAAGCCGTCACTGAACTGAGTACGCATTTCGACGTTGCGTCGATCAGCGTGGCCTGTGCGCTGGGTTATCTGGATTTCCGCCAGCCAAATCTGGGCTGGCGCAGCAGCTACCCGCGATTGGCGATCTGGTATTACGAAGTCAGTCAGCGGCCATCGATGCTGGAAACCCAGCCGCCCGCCTGACTGCTTTCAAATCACAGGTATCAACGAAGCCGGATTCATTCGCGCGACGCGAATCGGTCCGCTTCGGTGAGGGCTGCGCCGTCGGACCGCGACGGAATCTGCTTTCGTCAGCCCACAACCAGTTTGCTATTTCCACTGCAAGCGCGTGCCCGATCTGCTGGTCTTCACGCAGTCCCACCCGACTACTCATGACTCGCCTCGACCACCAGCGCGGCAGGTTTTGCGGGACGTTGCGCCAGCGCATACCAGTCCAGCTTGCGCGTCAGCACCATGAACACGCCGAGGACACCGAACAGTAGCAGAGCGCCCATCAGCAAGGCGTAGTCTTCGGCACCGAGCAGGCCGTAAAGCAATGCATACAGGATTCCCAGCGCCACGCCGAATGACAGTCCGTGACGAACGCTGCCCAGCACATGGCAGACGTAGAACCCGATCAGCCCCACACAGGCACTGGCCGATAACAAATACGCGAGCGTGAAGCCCAGGTGTTCGGACAGCGACAACAGCAGCAGATAGAACAACGCCAGCGACGCACCGACCAGAGCGTATTGCACCGGGTGGACCGCCAGCCCTTTGAGCACTTCGAACAGCAGGAAGCCCGCGAAGGTGAGCGTGATGAAGAGCAGCGCATATTTGATCGAGCGATCACTCTTGAGGTACTGGTCGACCGGCGATATGAAGCTCACGCCGAAACTGCGACCGGCGAACTCGGTACACACTTCGCTGGATGAACAGCGGTTGAGAATTTCCTGCAGATTGGTTGCAAAGAAAGAAGTCTGCCAATTGGCGCTGAAGCCCTGCCCGGAAACGTCGCGACTGGCGGGCAGGTAGTTGCCAATGAAGCTCGGATGCGGCCAGTCAGCCGCCACCCGTACAACACTCGATTTGCCCACGGGCGTGATCTGCAACTGTCCAGTGCCCTGCAGACGAAGATCGAACGCGAAATTCAGGCGCTTCTGCTCCACGCCGGTTTCCAGCGGCAGCACGACGCTCACGCCCTCCCCCAACAGCGCCACGTCGGTACCTGGAACGAAGTCCAGTTGTTCGCCATTGAGATCAAGCTTCAGCGCGCTTTCGATGCCACGAACATCTGTAATGCCGACAGCCAGAAAAGGGGCATCGAACCGGTAGTTCTCGAAATCATTGCCCAGGCCAAAGTGCTCGGGCAGCACAAACTGCCCGCTCAGCGTGTTATCGGCGTGATAAAGGCGAGCCTCGTAAATGCCGCGCGAACGCACTTCGGTCTGGACCTTGCCGTCCAGTTCAAAGCGTTCGGGAAGGAAGTACAAGCGGCCCTTTTCCTCAACCGTTTCCTGATAGCGCTCGCGCGACTCCGCGTTGAGCTTCCAGATCCGGGTCAACTTGCGATACGGCACGATCAATAGCGGCCCGCTGATGTGCTGGCTGTAACTGGAGCTGCGCGCGATGTCTTCGACCACTTCGTCGCGCCTGCTCTGTCGATCCTGGATAAGCCCATTGATCATCATCAACGGGATCATCAGCGCCAGTATCAACAGACCGATCATTCCCACCTTGTAAATCGACATGCCCTTGTTCATCGAACTCTCCCGGTTTTTGATGGGGAGATTCTGAAAAGTCTGTGTGGAGCAATCGTGGGGGAAGTGTGGAGATTGTGTGGAATGTTTCGGACGATGAAACCCTTCCATCTCCAGGTCTACAACGTTAACGGACCGGCTTGTTTTATCGCAGCGTTACTCGCAGCTGCAACACCACCATCACCCCGCCTGCAACATTCCGTATCTGCATTTCCCCTCCATGCAACTGAATCACTTCTTCAACGAAGTTGAGCCCAAGGCCAGTGCTTTTGCGGCCACTGTCGGGCCGGGGCAGGGAATAGAAGCGCTCGCTCAGGCGAGGCAGTGCGTATTCGGGAATGGGGTCGGCTCTGTTGAAAAACAGCACGTTCACGCGCTCGCCCTCCGGCTCGGCGCTGAAGCGCAACGTGCCTCCGTCTGGCGTGAAGTCCAGCGCGTTGTCGAGCAAATTGGAGAACGCCTGGCGCAACAGAAAGCGCTCCCCAGTCACAAACACCTCAGCCGTAATCAGCCGTTCGACGATCAAACCCTTGCGCTCGATGCGCGCGGCCTGCGCCGCCAGCGTGTCCTCGACCAGCCCGGCAAGTGGCACCAGGACGCGCTCTTCCAGTCCCTGGCGTTGTTCGACCATGGCCAGATTCAGCAGCCGTTCGATCAACTGCTGGACGCGCGCGCTTTCGTTATCGATGTTGCTGACGAAGCGCTGCCGCTGATCGGCGGGCATGTCGCCCTGCAACAGCTCGGCAGCGCCGCGGATCGCAGCAAGGGGGCTTTTCAGTTCATGGGTGAGGGTATGCACATAGCGCTCGACGTAGTCCTTGCCTTCCAGCTGTGTGCGCATGTGCTCGACGGCTGCAGACAACTGTGCCAGTTCGCCGCCTCGATAACGGGGCAGCTCGACGCGGCGCCCTTCGCTCACGGCCTGGGCGTATTCGGTCAATCGACGCAGCGCGCTGCTCACCCACCACGACAGCAACCCAGCGAACATCAACCCCAGAACGATCAGCCCCGCGCCGTAATACAGCAGACGCCGCTCTGTCCGGTCCACGTAAGGCTGCAGCGAGCTATTGGGTTTGGCCACGGTCACGACACCGATGATGCGGTCACCGTCGCGAATCGGCGCGCCCACGTGCATGACCGATGAGTTGGGGTCCTGAGGATCGCTGCGGGTCGAGCGCGCGCCATATTGGCCACGCAAGGTGAGAAACACATCATTCCAGCGTGAATAATCCTGTCCCACGGCCTCGCCACTGGAGTCGAGCAAAACAATGCCGTGGGCGTCGGTCACATACACGCGGTTATTGACCTGATTCTTTGGCATGCCCCAGATCTTCGCGTCCGGCTGTCGCAACCCATAGGCCGTGAGCACTTGCGGAAAGCGGCTCTGGCTCAAGGTGCCCGCTTTAACGTCGGCCTGCAGCACCTCGGCAAGAAGGTTCGCGGTGTCCACCAGCGTCTCTTCCGTGGATTGCCGAACGCCGGGGCGCACCTCTTTCATCACCGTGTTGAGGACGAAATACCCCGTCAGGCCAATGAACAGCGCATAGACCAAAAAAATCCGCAGGCCCAGCCGCATCAGCTGTGATCCGGGCTGTAGCTGTAGCCGAGCCCGCGATGGGTCTGAATCGGCTCGGCCACGGCGACGATCGCCCTCAACTTGGCGCGGACGCTTTTGATGTGGCTGTCGATGCTGCGCTCGTAGCCGGCATCGCTGGCAACGCCGACCGCATCGAGTAACTGCTCTCGGCTAAACACCCGTCCTGGTTGCTCCAGCAGACAGCGCAACAGGCGAAACTCGTGCCGCGTCAGGCTCATGGGCTGGCCGCGATAGCTGATCAGCACGCGCTGGGCATCCACCGAAAAATGGCCGGTGGGGGGATTGGCGTCGACTCGAGGCGCGATTCGTTTGAGGATCGCCTTGACCCGTGCAGTGACTTCACGCGGGCTGAACGGCTTGACGACGTAGTCATCCGCGCCGATTTCCAGCCCCACCACGCGATCAATTTCACCATCACGGGCGCTCAGAAACATCACAGGCACCTCGGTAAACCGACGCAGTTGTTTGCAGGCTTCGAAGCCGCTGATATCGGGCAGGCCGATGTCGAGGATGATGAGGTCGGCGGGCGTCTCGCGTTGCAGGTCGACGGCCGCCTGTCCCAGCGTTAGCCATGCGGTGGTGAAACCCTCGCCCTGCAGGGCATAGATGAGGGTATCGGCGATGGCGGCTTCATCTTCGACAATGAGAATGTGGGGCATGGCATCCGAGCACGCGGCGTAAAGCCGGAACGGTGCCGGATATCAGTCCCGCCCGTCAATCAGCACTCAGGCTTGTCCGCCGTATACCGACGGGCCGGGTTAACCGCCGCGCCGAATTCAAGCAGGGCCTTAGCGCCAATCAGCAGGGGATAGTTGAAGTGGCTGCGGTCGACGAGGTTGACCTCAACGGTACGCTTGACGTTGCCCAGGCACAGTTCGAGGTCCACGACCGGGCGCTTGGTCGGGTCAGCCGGTTCTTCTTCATCGTCGCCTTCGGAGCGGCCCTTGATCCGGCTGATGCGCGAAACCTTGTGCTCGTACACTTTGCTGTCGGCGTCTTTGGTCGCAAGACGGAAGCGCACCCAGTCATCGCCATCGCGCTTGAACAGTTCGATGTCCTTGGCCGACAGCGATGCGGTCAACGCGCCGGTGTCCATTTTGGCTTTGAACGTCTCGCCGATCTCCGAGACCTGAATGTATTCGTAACGACCGTACAACGTCGGTTCGGCAGCCATGACAGGCAACGCCAGCAAAGACATAAGCGCCAGAAGGGATTTCACGTCACATTTTCCTCGTGATGGATGAGCGGTCGGGCGTGCCCGGTTTAGACCATAACTTTGCCGATGGTTCGCGCCCGGAACTGCAGCACCGGGCAGTCGCGGTGCAGGCAATGGGAAGCGTACCGAAAACGGCGTGAAACATTCGTCGGTATCGCCGGGGATTTTGCGCCAGGCGCCCGGCCTGCTTATCATTGCGCGCCACCCTGTCGACCGCGAGTGCCTTATGCGTCACCTGCTCACCGGAATTGCCGTCACGTTGCTGCTTCTGCTCAATACGCTGGTGCTGATCGGCCCGCTGATGGTCTTTGCTCTGCTCAAGTTGGTGTTCCAGAGTGAGATGCGTGACAACTGCTCGGCGGCGGTGATGTGGATCGCCGAGACCTGGTGTGAGATCAACAAGCTGATTTTCAAAATTTGCCTGCCGACCCAGTGGGAAATCCGCGGCGACGAAGGCCTGCGTGGCGACACGTCCTACCTGGTCATCGGCAACCACCAGTCCTGGGTCGACATCCCGGCGCTGGTGCAGGCGCTGAATCGACGTACGCCGTTCTTCAAATTCTTCCTCAAGAAAGAGCTGATCTGGGTGCCGTTCCTGGGGCTGGCGTGGTGGGCGCTCGATTACCCGTTCATGAAGCGCTACACGAAAGCGTTTCTGGCCAGGCATCCCGAGCTCAAGGGTAAGGATCTGGAAATCACCCGCGAGGCGTGCGAACTGTTCAAACGTCAGCCGGTGACGGTGGTGAATTACCTGGAGGGGACGCGCTTTACCCCGGCCAAGAAAGCCGAGCAGGCTTCGCCCTATCGTTACTTGCTCAAGCCCAAGGCGGGCGGCGTCGCATTTGTGCTGGCGGCGATGGGTGAGCAACTGGACGCGGTGCTCGATGTGACGGTCGTGTATCCCAGCGAGCGCATCCCGGGGTTCTGGGACTTGCTATCAGGACGCGTGCCGCGGGTGATCGTCGACATCAAGACCCGCGAACTCGACCCTGCGCTGTGGCAGGGCGATTACGAGAATGACCCGGTGTTCCGCGTGTACGTGCAGGACTGGATCAACAGGCTTTGGGAAGAGAAGGATGCGCGAATTGCCGAGCTACGCGGCCTGATTTCCTAGCACCATTTCTTGGCAACAAGCGCCCCTTTTGCAGGGGCGCGGCAACTCAATTACTTGGCGCCCCAGACGCCACTCAACGCCTGCAACGCCGAACCACCGACGCCTTGCTGACCGAGGTATTGCAGAATCACCGGCACGAACTGGCTGACCATGCTGCTGTTCATGCCCAGCGCGCTGAACGCCTTGTTCACGTCGCCCATGCTCTGCACGTTGCCCAGTGCGCTATCCAGAGCAGAGTTGCTGCTCCCGGAATTACCCAACAGTCCGCCCAGATCACTCAGGCTACCAAGGGCTGATGTGCCGGCCAGCTGGTCGAGGCCAGGCACTGATTTGCTCAGTTGCGAATAGTCGTTGCCGGCGAGCTTGTTTTTGGCCAGCCCCAACAAGGCGCCAGTCCCGCCAACCGCTTGCTCCGGTGTGACGTTCAACTGGGTGCCCAGCGTGTTCAACAGCCCGGCTGCTTCAGGCGCGGCGGTTGCCTTTTGCTGGCCGCCGGTGGCATTGGCAACCGCATTGGCCGCGTCATTCAGATTGAAAGCGAAGACCGGCGTGGCTGCCAGCGCCATCAGGCTCGCCAGCGCAGCACCGCGTACGTTTTTCAGTGAAACTTTCATCGCAACAACCTCGTTTGCCGGGAGACCGGCCATGGCCGGGTAAACACGCGTTGGACCGCCCCTCGAAGGGAAGTTCCACGCAGGGCCTCAGGGTTTGCTGACATAAAACAACCGCTGCGGCTCGAAGGTCCGCGCCAGCCGTTGATTCGCAGCTGTGGAGCCCGCCTGCAGGACCCGGTGGCGAATGAATGCCTTATCGAAATGCTCGCCGTTGTTAAGCTTCTCGCGCAGGCTGATCAAGCGCGTGCCGCCCTGATGATCGGCGCCGCGATAGAGCGGTTCACTGAAGAGGCGCACCTGGGAGTCGGGGCTACCCCCGGTGGATGTCAGCTGAACCTGGGTGATGATCGCGAAACCGGACAGCCAGGGCGACCAGAGCCGGGAAACGTCGGCAGCGAAACACTCACCCGGGGTGAAGTCCGCCTCGCAGTCCGCCAGCTCACGGTAGGTCGGCGCCACTCGCACATGCTGTCGGTAAGCAGCGCGGTATCCTGCCTCGCAGACCGGCGGGGCGACCCCGGCCCAGATGCAGGCATTCGGACTTTCAAAGAACATTTCCGAAGAAGCCCAGCCCGACGAAAAGGGCTCCAGGTGAGCGCTTGCCAACGTCGCCGGCAGCCAGAGCAGCGGCATTGCGACGAGGAAATGAATCGATGTTCTAACCCACCTGACAACCATGCATGACCCGCCACCTGAAAAAACCGGCCGGACAAATAGCACGGAGAAAAGGCAGCTGAAACAAGCAGGAACGCAATTCAAACGCTCCTCAACCATTTTCAGAAACGCCCTACAAATATCGGGTTAGAGCCCTACGTCAGACATAAAAAAAGCGACCCGAAGGTCGCCTTTTGTGAGCGTCAGAGGATCACGCGGCGCTGAACAGTTTGTGCGGATCGATGACGAATTTCTTCGGCACACCGGCATCGAACTCGCCATAACCGCGCGGGGCATCGTCGAGGCTGATGACTTCCACGCCCACTACATCGGCGATGTTGATGCGGTCCCACATGATGGCCTGCATCAGTTGACGGTTGTACTTCATGACCGGTGTCTGGCCGGTGTGGAAGCTGTGGGATTTCGCCCAGCCCAGGCCGAAACGAATGCTCAGCGCGCCCACCTTGGCGGCAGCGTCCACGGCGCCCGGGTCTTCCGTTACGTAAAGGCCGGGAATGCCGATCTTGCCAGCAACGCGAACCACGCCCATCAGCGAGTTGAGTACGGTGGCTGGTGCCTCGGCCTTGGCGCCCGTATGGCCATGACCGCGCGCTTCAAAGCCCACAGCGTCGACGGCGCAGTCCACTTCGGGCTCACCCAGCAGATCGGCGATTTGCTCGTGCAGCGGGGTGTCTTTGGACAGGTCGGCGATCTCAAAACCCTGGGCCTTGGCGTGGGCCAGACGCACCGGGTTGACGTCACCGACGATCACAACTGCAGCGCCCAGCAAGCGGGCCGAAGCAGCAGCGGCAAGCCCCACGGGACCGGCGCCGGCGATGTACACCGAGCTGCCCGGGCCAACGCCGGCAGTCACTGCGCCGTGGTAGCCGGTCGGCAGGATGTCGGAAAGGCAGGTCAGGTCGCGGATCTTCGACATCGCCTTGTCGCGATCGGGAAGCTTGAGCAGGTTGAAGTCGGCGTAGGGCACGAGCACGTATTCGGCCTGCCCGCCGGTCCAGTCGCCCATGTCGACGTAACCGTAGGCACCGCCGGCACGGGCCGGGTTAACGGTCAGGCAGACGCCGGTGTGTTGTTCTTTGCAGGAGCGGCAACGGCCGCAGGCGACGTTGAACGGCACGGACACCAGATCGCCGATCTTGAGATTCTCGACGTCGCTGCCCTTCTCGATCACTTCACCGGTGATTTCGTGACCCAGTACGAGGCCAACCTGGGCCGTCGTTCGGCCACGCACCATGTGTTGATCGGAACCACAAATGTTGGTGGAAACCACGCGCAAGATCACCCCGTGCTCGATCTTCTTGCCGCGCGGGTCCTGCATCTTGGGATAGTCGATTTTCTGTACTTCGACCTTGCCTGCGCCGAGATACACCACACCACGATTACCAGACATGCCATCACCTCTGTATTTATTGTTGGATAGAGAGTGGATCGGGTTCGAGCGGCAAGCTACACGCCGCAAGAAGTGTGAACACCGCCTTTTCTTGCGGCTTGAAGCTTGAAGCTTGCAGCTACCACCTACAGCACCACCGTCCTGTTGGCGTTGAGAAACACCCGGCGCTCAATGTGGTAACCCACCGCGCGTGCCAGGGTCAGGCCTTCGATGTCGCGGCCCTTGGCGATCAGGTCTTCGGGGTAGTGACTGTGGTCGACCACTTCGACGCCCTGGGCGATGATCGGCCCTTCGTCGAGGTCGTTGTTAATGTAATGCGCGGTCGCGCCGACCAGTTTCACACCCTTGTTGTAAGCCTGGTGATAGGGCTTGGCGCCCTTGAAGCCTGGCAGCAGCGAGTGATGAATATTGATCGCCTTGCCATCGAGCTTACGGCACAGCTCCGGCGACAGCACCTGCATGTAGCGGGCAAGCACCACCAGTTCGGCGCCGGTGTCTTCGATCACCTTCATCACCCGCGCTTCCTGGGCCGGTTTGTCGTTGGGGTCGAGGGGGAAATGGTAGTAGGGAATGTCGTGCCAGCGCACCAGTGGTTCGAGGTCCGGGTGATTGGAGACGACAGCAACCACGTCCATGGACAGCTGATTGATGCGCTGGCGGTAGAGCAGATCGTTCAGGCAGTGGTCGGCTTTGGAGACCATGATCACCACTTTCGGGCGGTAATTCGGGGCCGTGAGCTCGAAGATCATGCCGAAGGATTCGCCGCGCTCGGCCAGGCCGGCCCGGAAAGACGACTCGTCAAATCCCTCCGGCTGGCGGAACTCGACGCGAATAAAGAAGCGGCTGGACAGCCGGTCATCGAACGAATGGTGCTCGGTGACGTAGCAGCCCTGCTCAAAGAGGTAACGCGTCACCGCGTCCACCGTGCCCAGCACGCTGGGACAGTCGGCGGTCAGAATCCAGGTATCGGGGGCGCGGCTCATAGATATTCCTTGATCGTTCCCACGCTCTGCGTGGGAATGCGGTTCAGGACGCTCCGCGTCCATAGTCGAGTGACGCCGAGCATCACAGGCGGCGTTCCTACGCTGAGCGTGGGAACGATCAGCACAGGTCGTGTCGCCAATCCGGAATCAGGCAGCGACGCCCAAACCATACTCCGCGCTCGCATCCTGCAACCACAGCCACCAGTAATCGGCAAAGCTGCGGCGGATCACCAGCTCCCAGGTCTCTTCACCGGTACGGCGGATCACCAGCTGCGATTTGGCGAACACCGTGCCGACGGCCTTCCCCACCGGAAAATTATTCGGGTGCACGTCATAGCTGGTGGACTTCATCAGCACTTCGCGCACCTTCGGGCCGGTCAGCTCCAGCAACGATTGCCCGCCGCTGACGTTGACGATCGCGATGTGCAGACCAGCGAGCGCTTCGCGCAGCTTCTGTTCGACGGCGAATTCTTCACCGGTCGGCACGATCAACAGCCACTCATCCGGGCCCAGCCACTGGATTGAGCTGTCGCCGCTGGAGACCAGCGCCAGCGCGCCCGGCAGTTCCATGCCCAGCGCCTTGTGCACGCCCGCCGCGAACGCCGGGTCCTGGCCATTGCCACGGATGGTCAGGTGGCCAAGCAGTTTTTTCTCCCGCAGCACGACGCCCGGATTGCTGCGGCCCTTGCCAATCAGGCTCTGAAGGTCAGCATGAAACAGCGGCGACTCGGCTTTGGCCTCGGTCGCTGGCCGCTGTTGGTAAACGTTGGCTGTGGTCATAGAGCACCTGTGTTGAAGTCTGTTGTTTCAGTGAACACGTTCCCGTAGGAGTGAGCTTGCTCGCGATCGCGGTGTATCAGTCACCAGATGTGAGCCTGATCTCACGCCATCGCGAGCAAGCTCACTCCCACAGGAATGTAAGCAAGCCAAGACTTACTCCACGTTCTGCTGATCACCCTTCGGATCGAAGAATACCGAGGACACAATCTCCGCCTCGATCACCGATCCATCCGCCAGCGGCGCAAACACCCGCTCGCCCATGCGCTTCAGCCCGCCCTTCACCACACCCATGGCAAACGAATAACCCAGCGAGTTCGCCGCGTAACTCGACGTCACGTGGCCGACCATCTTCATCGGGATCGACTGCTTCGGATCGAACACCAGTTGCGCGCCTTCCGGCAGCCACTTGTTCGGATCAATTGGCTTGAGGCCTACGAGTTGCTTGCGATCTTCCCGCACGCAGTCCTCACGGTTCATGCCACGCTGGCCGATCCACGAGAACGGCTTGGTACGGCCGACACACCAGCCCATGTTCAAATCGTCCGGGGTCATCGAACCGTCGGTGTCCTGGCCGACGATGATGAAGCCCTTCTCGGCCCGCAGGACGTGCATGGTTTCAGTGCCGTACGGGGTCAGGTTGTACTGCTTGCCCGCTTCGGCGATTTTTTCCAGAACGCCCATGGCGTAGTCGGCCTGGATGTTCACCTCGTAGGAGAGCTCTCCGGTAAACGAAATCCGGAACACCCGCGCCGGTACTCCGCCCACCAGCCCTTCTTTCCAGGTCATGAACGGAAACGCTTCACGGCCCAGATCGATGTCGGTCACTTCGCTGAGCAGCTTGCGGCTGTTCGGGCCTGACAGGGTCAGGGTCGCGTAGTGGTCGGTGACGGAGGTGAAGTACACCTTCAGGTCCGGCCATTCGGTCTGTTGATAAATTTCCAGCCACTGCAGCACGCGTGCGGCGCCGCCGGTTGTGGTGGTCATGATGAAATGGTTGTCGGCGATGCAGGCGGTGACGCCGTCGTCGAAGACCATGCCGTCTTCCTTGCACATCAGGCCGTAACGCGCCTTGCCCACATCGAGCTTGGTCCAGGCGTTGGTGTAGATGCGGTTCAGAAACTCCCGGGCATCCGGGCCTTGAATGTCGATTTTGCCCAGCGTCGATGCGTCCAGCAGGCCTACGCTGTCGCGCACGGCCTTGCATTCGCGGCGCACAGCCGCGTGGATGTCTTCACCGGCTTTCGGGAAGTACCACGGCCGTTTCCACTGCCCTACATCTTCGAATTCGGCGCCGTTCTTCACGTGCCACGCATGCAGCGCGGTGAAGCGCACAGGCTCGAAGACGTGACCGCAGTGACGCCCGGCAATGGCGCCGAAGGTCACCGGCGTGTAGTTCGGGCGGAACATGGTGGTGCCCATTTCCGGGATTGACACGTTCAGCGAGCGAGCCGCAATGGCCAGGCCGTTGACGTTGCCGAGCTTGCCCTGGTCGGTACCGAAACCCAGCGCCGTGTAGCGTTTGACGTGCTCGACGGACTCGAAACCCTCGCGGGTCGCCAGTTCGATGGCCGCGGCGGTGACGTCGTTCTGCAGGTCGACGAATTGCTTCGGCGCCCGCGCTGTGCCTTTTTCGTGCGGTACCTGGAACAGCGCCAGTGTCGGTTCTTCCACACGGCTCAGGGCTTTGGGCAGTACGCCTTCGACCGGTTTGAAACCGGCTTCACTGGCGGCACGAACACCGCCTTCAAAACCGTCGGCCAGCGAGTCGCCGAGGGCGTAAACGCCATTCACACCACCGACACAGACGCGTTTCTGCGGCGCTTCGCCCGGCACGAAACCGAGGATGTCCTCGCGCCAGACCGGTTTGCCGCCGAGGTGCGAAGCCAGGTGAACGATCGGGCTGTAGCCACCGGAGCTGGCGACCAGGTCGCAGTCGAGCCACTCGCCCGGGCTGGCAACCTTGTGGCCTTTGACGTCGATGGCGGCCACGCGGGCGGCACTGACGCGCTTGCTGCCACGGGCTTCCACCACGGCGCTGCCGGTCAGGATCCGAATGCCTTTGGCGCGGGCTTCTTCCACCAACGCACCGCGCGGGTTGTGACGCGCATCGGCGACGGCGACCACGTGCAGGCCGGCATCAAGCCAGTCCAGCGCCACGCGGTACGCGTAATCATTGTTGGTCGACAGGATCAGTTTCTTGCCCGGCGCCACGCCATAACGACGCACGTACGTGGAGACCGCGCCGGCCAGCATGTTGCCCGGCACATCGTTGTTGCCGTAAACCAGGGGACGCTCGTGGGTGCCGGTCGCCAGCACCACGCGCTTGGCGCGAACCCGGTGCATGCGCTGACGCACCTGGCCAATCGGCGCGCGATCGCCCAAGTGATCGGTCAGCCGCTCGTGAATGGTCAGGAAATTGTGGTCGTGATAGCCGTTCACCGTGGCGCGCGGCAACAGGGTCACGTTGGGCAGGCCTTTGAGTTCGGCCACCACCGTCGCTACCCATTCCGCTGCCGGTTTACCGTCCAGACTTTCGCGGCTGTCCAGCAGGCTGCCGCCGAATTCTTCCTGCTCGTCCGCCAGGATGACCCGAGCACCGCTGCGCGCAGCGGCCAGTGCGGCGGCCAGACCTGCAGGGCCGGCGCCGACCACCAGCACATCGCAGTGCTGGTTCATGTTGTCGTAGGTGTCCGGATCCAGCTCGGTCGGCGAACGCCCCAGGCCCGCTGCCTTGCGGATGTACTTCTCGTAGGTCATCCAGAACGACTGCGGGTACATGAAGGTTTTGTAGTAGAAGCCCGGCGGCATCAGCTTGCCGCCGACCTTGCCGAGAATGCCCATCATGTCGGTGTTCACGCTCGGCCAGCCGTTGGTGCTGGTCGCGACGAGGCCCGAGTAAAGCGCCTGTTGCGTGGCGCGCACGTTGGGGATCTGCGTGGCTTCGGTGGCGCCGATCTGCAGCACGGCATTCGGCTCTTCGGAACCCGCCGCGAAGATGCCGCGAGGACGGGAATACTTGAAGCTGCGACCGATGATGTCGACGCCGTTGGCAAGCAAGGCGGCGGCCAGGGTGTCGCCTTCGAAGCCTTGGTAGGTCTGGCCATTGAAGTTGAAATTCAGGACCTTGCTGCGATCGATGCGGCCGCCGTTGGGCAGGCGATTGGACTGGCTCATACCTGATCCCCCTTTCTGATCGCGGGCGCCGGATTGACGAACTGCGGCTGCGTGCCGATCGGATAGGTTTCGAGAATTTCGTAGGTCACGGTGTCACGCGTCGTGTTGAAGTACTGACGGCAGCCCGCTGCATGAATCCACAGTTCGTGGTGCAGGCCGCGCGGGTTGTCGCGAAAGAACATGTAGTCGCCCCACTCCTCGTCTGTGCAGGCGGCCGGGTCCAGCGGACGCGGGATGTGAGCCTGACCGGAGACGTGGAATTCCTCTTCGGAGCGCAGTTCGCCACAGTGAGGACAGAAGATATGCAACATGGGAAAAGTCCTCTGTTAGTGGGCTACGGCTGCAGCGCCGTGTTCGTCGATCAACGCGCCGTTGTGGAACCGGTCGATTGAGAAGGGTTTGGCCAGCGGGTGCATTTCGCCCTTGGCCAGGCTGGCGGCAAACACGTTGCCCGAGCCTGGGGTGGCCTTGAAGCCACCAGTGCCCCAACCGCAGTTGAAGAACATGTTCGGGACAGGCGTTTTGGAAATGATCGGGCAGGCGTCCGGCGTGGTGTCGACGATGCCGCCCCACTGGCGGTTCATGCGCACCCGCGAGAGCACCGGGAACATCTCGACGATGGCCTGAATGGTGTGTTCGATCACCGGGTAAGAGCCGCGCTGGCCGTAGCCGACCCAGCTGTCGATGCCGGCACCGATCACCAGGTCGCCCTTGTCGGACTGGCTGATGTAACCGTGTACGGCGTTGGACATGATCACGCTGTCGATGATGGGCTTGATCGGCTCCGACACCAGCGCCTGCAACGGATGGGATTCCACCGGCAGACGGAAGCCAGCGAGCTTGGCCATGTGGCCGGAGTTGCCTGCCGTCACCACACCGACGCGTTTGGCGCCAATGAAGCCCTTGTTGGTTTCGACGCCGATGCACACGCCGTTTTCCTTGCGGAAGCCGGTCACTTCGGTCTGCTGAATCAAGTCCACGCCCAACGCATCAGCGGCACGGGCGTAACCCCAGGCCACGGCGTCATGACGCGCGACACCGCCGCGACGCTGCACCGTTGCGCCGATGATCGGGTAACGGGTGTTTTTCGAGCAGTCGAGGTACGGAATTTCTTCAGCCACTTGCTTGCCGTTGAGCAGCTCGCCGTCGACACCGTTGAGGCGGTTGGCGCTGACTCGGCGCTCGGAATCACGCATGTCCTGCAGGGTGTGGCACAGGTTGTATACGCCGCGCTGGGAAAACATGACGTTGTAGTTGATGTCCTGGGACAGGCCTTCCCACAGTTTCATCGCGTGTTCGTACAAGTGCGCGGATTCGTCCCACAGGTAGTTGGAGCGCACGATGGTGGTGTTGCGTGCGGTATTACCGCCGCCCAGCCAACCTTTTTCGACCACGGCCACGTTGGTGATGCCGTGCTCTTTCGCCAGGTAATAGGCTGTCGCCAGACCGTGTCCGCCGCCGCCGACGATGACCACGTCGTAGACCTTTTTCGGGGTCGGCGTGCGCCACATGCGCTGCCAGTTTTCGTGGTGGCTGAGGGAGTGTTTGAAGAGGCCGAAGCCCGAGTAATGCTGCATGGTGCGACTCCTGACTCAGCGGTAAACCGGGAAATCGGCGCACAGCGCGGCGACCTGCTCGGCAACATTGGCCTCGACATCGGCGTCGCCGAGGTTGTCGAGGATGTCGCAGATCCAGCCGGCCAGCGTGATGCACTGGGTAACTTTGAAACCGCGCGTGGTCACAGCGGGTGTGCCGATGCGCAGGCCCGACGTCACGAACGGCGATTGGGGATCATTCGGCACGGCATTCTTGTTGACGGTAATGTGCGCTCGACCGAGCGCCGCGTCGCCGTCTTTCCCGGTCAGGCCCTGACGGATCAGGCTGACGAGGAACAGGTGGTTGTCCGTCCCGCCGGAAACTACGTCGTAACCACGATCAATGAACACTTGCGCCATGGCCTGGGCGTTGTCGATCACTTGCTGTTGATAGGCTTTGAAACCGGGCTCCATGGCTTCCTTGAAGCACACGGCCTTGCCGGCAATCACGTGCATCAGCGGGCCGCCCTGGGCACCCGGGAACACGGCGGAATTGAGCTTCTTCTCGATCTCTTCGTTGGCCTTGGCCAGGATCAACCCGCCACGGGGGCCGCGCAGGGTTTTGTGTGTGGTGGTGGTGACCACATCGGCGTACGGCAGCGGGTTCGGGTACAAACCGGCGGCGACCAGACCGGCCACATGGGCCATGTCAACGAACAGCAGCGCGCCCACCTTGTCGGCGATCTCACGAAAGCGCGGGAAATCCAGGGTTTTGGAGTAGGCCGAGAAACCGGCAACGATCATCTTCGGTTTGTGCTCGACCGCCAGTCGCTCAACTTCGTCGTAATCGATCAGGCCGGTGGCAACGTCGATACCGTATTGAACGGCGTTGTACAGCTTGCCCGAGGACGACACTTTGGCGCCGTGGGTCAGGTGACCGCCATGGGCCAGGCTCATGCCCAGCAATGTATCTCCCGCTTGCAGCAGCGCCAGGTAAACCGCGCTGTTGGCCGACGAACCGGAGTGTGGCTGGACGTTGGCGTAGTCGGCACCAAACAGCAGCTTGGCGCGATCGATCGCCAGTTGCTCGACCTTGTCGACGTGCTCGCAACCGCCGTAGTAACGCTTGCCGGGATAACCCTCGGCGTATTTGTTGGTCAGGCCGCTGCCCTGGGCCTGCATCACGCGCTTACTGGTGTAGTTCTCCGAGGCGATCAGCTCGATGTGGTCTTCCTGACGCTGCTCCTCGGCACTGATTGCCGCCAACAGTGCATCGTCATAACCCTGGATCTGGTCTTGCTTGCTGAACATCGCGGTTCTCCCAGCGGCGGCGCGGCGCCTGAATGATCGACAGGGCCGTGAACTGCCCTTTGGCCACGATGGTATGGCTGACGCCGACAGCCCAGATGCCTGCGCGCGCCACACAAAGGCGCGTTTACGACATGGGTTAACGGGGAAGGAGAAACGAGGTGCCTGGAACGATGATTTTACTACGGAAAGCCCCCCAATCCATTTCTGGTCCTGATTCTCGCCACAAGCCGTGAGAGTCTGGTTTGCCGACGATCTGCCGGGAAGAGACGGCAAGCCCACAGAACGCGGTATGTCAGGGGGGACCGTGTCGTCGGGCTTTGTGACTGAGTCGTAGCCAATCGTCGGCAAGCCGGACTCCCACGCCCTTCAGGCAGAAGTGGAACGGTCAATGCGTCACACACAAAAATCCTCTGTCGACGCTGCGACTCTAGTGGGGAGAATGTCGCATTTAGACATATCGACGATATGGGTATTTTTAAATCATCAACACGGGAGAGTGCTTATAATCCGATCAATGGCTATATAAACTGTCATTTCTGACAGTAGTCACATCACTAATACCAGCATAGAGTTGATTAGCAGTTCAGGGATTAATCCGTCATTCAAGGAGACAAACGCTAATTGAGGATTGGTAGCATTTTTGCTGCTGCTCCAGCTTTTCGTCATAACAAGCTCATCCTGCTACAACGGGGTGCATTTGAAGATAATCCGGCAACTCTCATACCAATGAAATAAGTTTATTGTCAAAAGGATAAATAACATGGCTGATATCGCTGCGAAAATCTATGTACAAGATGATTATAAAGGAGAGATCCCCTTGGAAGACTGGGCGTTTGCGGCGCTCAGCAAAGGTGACCTGCTGACAGTTTCCATGGTGGGTCCCACCGCTTACGAGGTCGCACACAAAGCAATGACTCACACATGGCATGACGCTACCCCTATTACGCTACAGTGCTCTTTATACTTAAAGTTACCTACATCCAGTTGAAAGTGCCGGAGAGTGAGCATGATCGACCTGCCGATATTATCAGGCAGAACGAGTGCGCGCCTATAGACGGGACGGCCCCTACGGGAGGGGCCGTCTAGTCATAGAAGATGTTTTTTCCAAAAAAATCTTGGCTTGTGCCCCGTAGGAATCTTGTTGGAATCACCTCAATAAGACCGACTTGGAGGGCAAAAACCCATCGGACCTGAACATCCCGCGAATCCTCGGCACGCCGCAACACCTCAGGCCAATGGGCACGGGGACTGTCAAAACTGACAGTATTCAAATAGCAATGACGGGCTTACTTTTGAGCCAACGGAACGGCTGACAGCCACTCACTCAAGGGAATGATCATGGGCACAATCGCAAGGTCGCATACGCTAACTCCGCAGTTATGGAAAAAGCTAAGGGGGAAAAACGTCTGTCGGCAGGGACCCGCTACGGAGCTGCTGCTCTTTCTGACTCAAGGCGTGTTTCATACGGTGGATATAGAAGGCTCGGTCAAACTGAGGATTATTCGGGAACTGAGCGAGTCTGAGGCGCTGCTTGCCGTCTACGTCGAAGATTCGGATGTAGTTCTTTCGTCCACTGTTTCAGTGAGTGACGCCAGGCTTTATGCCACCCCCCAAGACATCGTTCACCAGGACGGCGGTTACTATTCGGTCATTCTCAAGATCATTTCCTATCCGAACGCTGAGCTGGTCGCCGACATCTATCTATGGGAAATACCACCCATCGCGGCACCGCAGTCTGTCGAATCGGATCTTGCGCTGTACCTTCCCAAAGGCTCGACTTTTCACGCAAGCCCCTCTGAAGAAGACATTGTGATGGACAGGACTTTCAGAGTGTCTGAAGACCGCCAAGTCTCGGTCAACATTCGCACCGTTGAAGGGCGCAGCTACTCAACAACCGCCACGGAAGCCGAAGCAATCCGATGTGCCGCGCCCGGCGATTACTATGTAGAAAGCGGTTCCAACGAGCTGTCGGTCGTTTATGGCATCACCACACATCCCGAATCAGCGTCATCGCCGATCCTCAAGCGTATGCCGCTGCCGGATGTGCCGAGGTCAGGTCATGACCTCGGCAAATGAGTGACGACCGTCAGGCTTTTTGCGTAACCAATCCGTCAGCCCGGAACATGCTGCGAATACCCCGCACGGCCTGACGGATGCGGTCCTGATTCTCGATCAGCGCAAAGCGAACGTGGTCATCGCCGTATTCACCAAAACCGACACCAGGCGACACGCAGACTTTGGCTTCGGCGAGCAGTTTCTTGGCGAATTCCAGCGATCCCAGGTGTGCGTAAGCCTCGGGTATCTTGGCCCAGACGTACATCGACGCTTTCGGGTTTTCGACCATCCAGCCCAGTTCGTGCAGGCCTTTAACCAGCACGTTACGGCGCTGGCGGTACTGCTCGGCGATGTCGAGCACGCATTGCTGATCACCTTCCAGCGCGGCGATGGCGGCCACTTGCAGCGGCGTGAACGTGCCGTAGTCGTGGTAGCTCTTGATCCGCGCGAGGGCGTTGACCAGCTCGGGATTGCCGACCATGAAGCCAATCCGCCAGCCCGCCATGTTGTAACTCTTGGACAGGGTGAAGAATTCGACGGCGATGTCCTTGGCGCTCGGCACCTGCATGATCGACGGGGCTTTCCAGCCGTCGTAGACGATGTCGGCGTAGGCCAGGTCGTGAACCACCAGCACGTCGTACTGTTTGGCGAGGGCAACGACGCGCTCAAAGAAATCCAGCTCGACACATTGGGCGGTCGGGTTGGACGGGAAACCCAGGATCATCATTTTCGGCTTGGGGATCGAACCGCGAATGGCTTTTTCCAGTTCAGCGAAAAAGTCCACGCCTGGCACCAGTGGCACGGAGCGCACCTGAGCGCCGGCGATAACGGCACCATAGATGTGAATCGGGTAACTGGGGTTCGGCACCAGAACGGTGTCGCCCTGATCCAGCGTGGCGAGCATCAAATGCGCCAGGCCCTCTTTGGAACCGATGGTGACGATAGCTTCGTCTTCGGGATCGATGTCCACGTCGTAGCGTTTTTTGTACCAGCTGGAAATCGCCCGACGCAGACGCGGGATGCCACGCGAAGTCGAGTAGCCGTGAGTGTCTTCACGTTGGGCGACGGTGACCAGTTTCTCGACAATGTGCGGCGGCGTTGCCCCATCAGGGTTGCCCATGCTCAGGTCGATGATGTCCTCACCACGACGACGCGCAGCCATTTTCAGCTCGGCGGTGATGTTGAACACGTAAGGGGGGAGTCGATCGATGCGCGCGAAACGGCGCGGCGAACCTTGGTCTGCCATGGAAACCTCTGAAGACGTAAGCGCCCGGAACCGTCCGAGCGACGCTGGCCACTGCGGTGGCCTGAGGCGGAAGATACGGGCGGGGACGGCGGTTTGTCTACAGCGAAACCGCGAAATCGACGGCGCTCTCACAGGCCTCTTCTCGGCTGAAGCCGGTCCCACTGAAGATATGCGCGCGGTCAGTAGGACCGGCTTTAGCCGGGCAGGCGTCGGAGGTCGGAACGCAAAACCAAGGGCATACACGCTGAATACCTGTCTGCCACATCACCGTCATTCGATGATCTGCCGCAGTCCAAACAACAGCAAAAAATGCACTGGATAAATCAGGTACGCCCACCGCCGCATCGGCCACACTCCGAATGCCGGGCGCCCGCGCAGAATCGCTAACCCCAACAGTGGCGCCAGCAAACAGGCCACCAGCGCGCCGATGGAAATCGGGTCGCCCCATAGCATGCCGTCGATAATCTTCGGCCACTCGTTGCTCAATAAACAGACGATCCCCGGCACAATCGCCAGCCATATGGAAGTGCGCAGCACGAGCACAAACGCCAGAGGCAGCAACACCCCGTACATGCCGAACATCAATTGCGACCCAAACAGAACACCCATCGCCAGGGCAGCGATACCCAAGACCCTCGCCGGCCATGAGCGACTCAATCCACCCTGCGCGACCAGCAAACCCAAAGCCAGCGTAGGCAGCACATTGAGCGTGGTGACCTCACCGGCCATGTAAATCCGGTATGGCAGCTCCGCGACCACGGAAAACACCGCCAGCCACGTCAGGTATTTCCACTTGATCGAAGCCTCCACATCGTGCCGGCCAGTGCGTACGACGTTGACCGCGATCGCCAGGCAAAACCACGGGAACGCCAGACGCCCCGGCACGTACAGCCAATTGGCGTGCCAGCCGACATAGCGCAGGTGATCCATCACCATGCTTAGCATCGCCAGCCACTTGAGCAGGTCCAGCGCGCGATTCCGCCCGGGTGTGGTCATTGATTTCGGTTCGCTCATATTGCTTCGCTGTCTGGCTGAATTTTCTGACGCAAGAATGCATGACCAAACCGATCAACTTTGGTTACAGTCGCAGCCTTCGATTACAGGGAAGCGGCCATGTCAGACCAAAGCCAGCAGTTTGCCAGCGACAACTATTCGGGAATCTGCCCGGAAGCGTGGGCGGCCATGGAGCAAGCCAACCACGGGCACCAGCGTGCCTATGGCGACGACCAATGGACAGCGCGCGCGGCCGATCAATTCCGTCAGTTGTTCGAAACAGACTGCGAGGTGTTTTTCGCCTTCAACGGCACGGCGGCCAACTCCCTGGCGCTGTCATCGCTCTGCCAGAGTTACCACAGCGTCATCTGCTCGGAAACCGCCCACGTCGAAACGGACGAATGCGGCGCACCGGAATTCTTCTCCAACGGCTCCAAACTGCTGACCGCACGCAGCGAGAACGGCAAGCTGACGCCTGATTCCATTCGGGAAGTCGCGCTCAAACGCGCCGATATCCACTATCCAAAACCCCGCGTCGTCACGCTGACCCAGGCCACGGAAGTGGGCAGTGTGTATCAGCCGGAAGAGCTCAAAGCCATCAGCGAGACCTGCAAGGAGCTGGGCCTGAACCTGCACATGGACGGCGCCCGCTTTGCCAATGCCTGTGCGTTTCTCGATTGCTCGCCTGCCGAGCTGACCTGGAAGGCTGGCGTTGACGTACTGTGCTTCGGCGGCACCAAAAACGGCATGGCAGTGGGCGAGGCGATTCTGTTCTTCAACCACAAGCTCGCTGAAGACTTCGACTACCGCTGCAAGCAGGCCGGTCAACTGGCCTCGAAGATGCGCTTCTTATCAGCGCCTTGGGTGGGTTTGCTGGAAAACGACGCCTGGCTCAAGCACGCACGCCACGCCAACAGCTGCGCGCAGTTGCTGGCGGATCTGGTGAAAGATATTCCGGGCGTTGAATTGATGTTTCCGGTGCAGGCCAACGGCGTGTTCCTGCAACTGTCGGAAGCGGCCATTGCTGCGTTGACCGCGAGGGGCTGGCGCTTCTACACCTTCATCGGCAACGGCGGCGCGCGCTTCATGTGCTCATGGGACACCGAAGAAGCCCGGGTGCGGGAACTGGCAGCGGACATTCGGTTGGTGATGGGGAGCTGAAAGCGGCTTACTCGTCACTGGTAGGTGCAGCCCATCCGCAGCCTGCAGATGGACTGAACCGGTGCCTCACCCCTGAGCAATAACCTTCTCGATCACCTCGACCGTAGCGCTGACCTTGTCTTCATAACGGCTAAGCGCTTCGGCGTGTTGCTGCTTGAGTTCGATCTGCTTCGAGCAGAGATTCAGCGCCGCCAGCACCAGCAGACGATCGCCGATCAGCGTCGGGTAACTGCGCTTGGTTTCGAACAATGCCGATTTCAGCATCGACACGGCATCCATAAGGGTCTGCTCTTGGCCGGCAGGTGCCTTGATCGTGTAGTCGTTGCCAAGGATGGAAATAACCTTGGCGCCGTCCTGATCCATGATCATGCGTCAACCGCGCTGGCACTGGTGGCGCGGTCAACCAGCGCCTGAATGCGCGCAGCCGTCGCACCCTGTTTCTCTTCTTGCTCCATCAGACTCAACTGCAGACTGTCGTTGTCATCCCTGGCTTGCTTCAACTCTTCGGCGAGTTGTGCGTTCGTGTTCTGCAGCTCCTGATTGTGCTGTACCAGGTCACTGACGAGCTTTTCCAACTGGCTTAGGGATGTTTCCAACATTTTGATATCTCAGGCAAATTTCAAAGGGCGCGTACGATAAAGAAAAGTCACTTTAGCTACCAGTGAAATCAGGGCATCCAAGCCGCTACACCGACCAACAAGTATCTCTACAACTCTATTCCGCAAACGCATAACGGCCCTGATTGACTACGTTTTTACGGTCTTGTTCCTGCTGTTCGTCAGATCACCCGGCTGCGACATAACCGCGCAGCGCAGAGGAGCCGCATCAAGTCGCCGTAAAGACGACCGATAAACCGTGCATCTCTGCCCCTTCTCTCTTTCGCCTCGCATGGATCGCGGCCTCTCTGGAACCGTAATGTCCCTACGTAATTTGAATATAGCGCCCCGCGCTTTTCTCGGATTTGCCGTCATCGGCCTCCTGATGCTGATTCTGGGCGTGTTCGCTCTGTCGCAAATGAACAAAATCAACAACGCCAACGTTGCCATGGCCAGCAAAAGCATGCCGAGCATCAAGGCGCTGGATAAATTGACCGAAGGCAGCATTCGCCTGCGTGTTCTGTCCTATCGCCTAATGCTCAACCGCGACCCCGACACGCTGCAGAAAACCACTGAATTGTTTGCCATGCGCAACAAGCAGATCGACGACGCCCGGACAATCTACGCCAAGATGATTTCCGCGCCCGAAGAGCAGTCGGCCTACGACCAGTACGTCAAGTTGCTCAACGACTACCGCCAGCTTGAAAGCCGTATGAAGACGCTGAGTCAGGCCAACGATATGACCGAGCTGACCCGCCTGCTCAGCGCCGATCTGCAGACCAACTCGGACCAGATGAATGTGGTGCTGGCCAAGCTGATTGAGATGAACACCCAACAGGTCAATGAAGCCAGTGCGACGGCCACTCAACAGTACTCGACGGCTTTCACGATGGTCGTCACGCTGCTGATCATTGCCACCGTGCTGACCTTGCTGTTCGCCTGGCTGCTGACCAACAGCATCACCCGCCCTATCGCATCGGCATTGAACGCTGCCGAGGACATTGCCGAAGGCGACCTGACGCGCACCATCACGGTGGACGGTACTGACGAAGCGGGCCGCTTGCTGGCTGCAATGTTGAAGATGCAGTCCAGGCTGCGCGACACCCTGCAGCGCATTTCCGGTTCGGCCACACAGCTTGCTTCGGCCGCCGAAGAGCTGAACGCAGTCACTGACGAAAGCGCCCGTGGCCTGTCCCAGCAGAACAACGAAATCGAACAGGCTGCCACTGCGGTCAACCAGATGACCAGTGCCGTGGAAGAAGTCGCACGCAATGCGGTGAGCACCTCGGAAGCGTCGAAAAATGCCACCACCTCCGCCAGCGATGGCCGTGACCTGGTGCAGGAAACCGTCAGCGCCATCGAACGCATGAGCACTGACGTACAGAGCACATCCACGCTGATCGGCAATCTGGCGGACGAGTCCCGTGACATCGGCAAGGTGCTGGATGTGATTCGCGGACTGGCGGATCAGACCAACCTGCTGGCCCTCAACGCCGCCATCGAAGCTGCCCGCGCGGGTGAAGCCGGTCGCGGGTTTGCCGTGGTCGCAGACGAAGTTCGCGCCCTCGCCCACCGCACCCAGCAATCGACCAGCGAAATCGAGCGTATGATCGGCAGCATTCAGGGCGGCACCGAACAGGCCGTGAACTCCATGCGCAGCAGCACCGAGCGTGCGGAATCCACCCTGAACATCGCCAAGGGCGCCGGCCTTGCGCTGGACACCATTAACAGCGCCGTTGTGGAAATCAACGAACGCAACCTGGTCATCGCCAGCGCGGCGGAAGAACAAGCCCAAGTCGCACGGGAAGTGGACCGCAACCTGGTCAACATCCGTGACCTGTCGACCCAGTCAGCGACCGGGGCGAATCAGACCAGCGCTGCCAGCAACGAGCTGTCGCGTCTGGCTGTTGACCTGAACGGGATGGTTGCGCGGTTCAAAGTTTAAAAGACGTTGCAGAGCCGACTCGAAACCGGGTCGGCTCATCAAGACGCGGGGAGAGGTCGACGCCCGCTGCAGACCTCAATACTCAATCCGCACATCTCCCTTCGGCACGCTGCAGCAAGCCAGGATGTAGCCTTCGTCCACGTCGTCATCGGTGATGCCGCCGTTGTGCTCCATCTCGACCTCCCCGCTCAGTTTCATCACCTTGCACGTCCCGCAGATGCCCATGCCGCACGCTTTGGGAATCATCAGGCCGAGCTTGGCAGCCGCTGCATGGACGGTTTCCCCAGGTGCTACGCGGATGCTCTTGCCGGTGTCAGTGAATTCAACCTGATTCAATTCAGCAACATCCAGGTCCGGCGCATCGGCGGCCTGTTCGGCGTGCTCCACGGCGTCGGCGCGGGCTTCCGGTGGCGTCGCGCCAAACGACTCTTCGTGGTACTGCGCCATGTTGAAACCGTTGGCTTCAAGCAACCGCTTGACCGCGCTCATGTACGGCGTCGGCCCGCAGCAGAACACTTCCCGCTCCATGAAATCCGGGGCCATCAGTTCGAGCATCTTCTGATTCAGATAACCGCGATAACCCGCCCACGGCTCACCCAGCCCGTGCTTTTCACAAACGATGTGCAGGGCGAAGTTATTGATTCGCGACGCCATCTGTTCCAGTTCGCGGTGGTAGATGATGTCTTTGGGTGAGCGGGAACTGTGCACGAAGACCATGTCGACGTTGGCGTTGGTGTCGTAGTACCAACGCGCCATGGACATGACCGGCGTGATGCCGACGCCGCCGCTGAGGTAGAGGATTTTCGGATTGGGGAAGTCGATGGCGTTGAACAGACCCACCGGGCCGTGCACCGCCAGCTCCTGACCTTCGTGCAACGTGTCATGCAGCCAGTTTGAAACCTTGCCCCCGGGCACGCGCTTGATGGTAATGGAGAAGCTGTACGGCACCGAGGGTGAACTGGAGATGGTGTACGAGCGCATGATCGGCGCGCCGTCGATTTCCAGCTCCAGGGTGACGAACTGGCCGGGCTTGAAGAAGAACAGAATCGGCTGATCGGCCATGAAGCAGAACGTACGCACGTCCCAGGTTTCCTGGATCACTTTGACGACCCGCACCAGATGGCGGCCGTTGGCCCACGTCTGGGTATTGACCGGGCTGAGGAAACTCTGGGACATACTCACTCTCCACGGCCGACGGTCGGCCTCTTATGGTGGCGATTCTGCGTAACGCGCGAGCCGCCTATTTACCTATCAGCGACATTCACATACTTATGGCGACCAGCCCCGGTCTATAGGGGTCGGGCCGTCGGAAACGGATTCGGCCATGTCGCCCATGGATAAGGTTCAGGTCGCGCCCGGCTCCACACTCGCCATCAATTCATTACAGATTCTTTATCCATCGGCCTGAGCGTCAGAAATCACTGCCGCCTCGCGTGCTTCGCTACACACCCACCGTATCAGCCACATTCGTAGACTGCGCAAAGCGCGGCCTGAGGACTTGAAAGATGGACGTCACCGCAACTCTGAGCTTGGGCGATCCGCTGGAACCTGCGCGCAAGGCGACTGCCGAGATGCTGCATACCCGCGAGCGGACTTACTCGCTGCCGCAGCCTTTCTACAGCGATGAGCGGCTGTTTGAAATCGACATGCAGGAAATCTTTCAGAAAGAGTGGCTGATCGCGGGCATGACCTGCGAAGTGCCGGCGAAGGGCAACTTCCTCACCCTTCAAATTGGCAAAAACCCGATCCTGGTCGTGCGCGCGCCGGACGGATCGATCAATGCATTCCATAACGTCTGCCGCCACCGCGGCTCTCGCCTGTGCACCAAGGAAAAAGGCAAGGTCGCCAAACTGGTTTGCCCTTACCACCAGTGGACGTACGAACTCGACGGGCGCCTGCTGTACGCGGGGACCGAGATGGGTGCGGACTTCGACATGAAGCAGTTCGGCCTCAAGCCGGTGCACTGCAAGGTCGCGGGCGGGTACATCTTCATCAGCATGGCGAGCAATCCGCCTGCCATCGACGCGTTCCTGCAGACGCTGAACCACTATATGGAACCGTACGACATGGAAAACACCAAGGTGGCGGTGCAAACCACCTTGATTGAAAAAGCCAACTGGAAGCTGGTGCTGGAAAACAACCGCGAGTGCTACCACTGCAATGCGTCGCACCCCGAACTGCTGAACACCTTGCTGGAGTGGGACGACGTCACTGACCCGCGCGCCGACCAGGCCTTCAAGGACCACGTTGCTGCATCCGCCGCCGCCTGGGAAGCGGAAAAGATTCCCTTCGCCCACGCCAGCTTTGGCCTGCGCAACCGCATCGTGCGCATGCCGCTGCTCAAAGGCACTGTTTCGATGACGATGGACGGCAAGCAGGGCAGCAAAAAACTGATGGGGCGCATCCAGAACCCGGACCTGGGCTCGATGCGCATCCTGCACCTGCCTCACTCCTGGAACCACTGCATGGGCGACCACGTAATCGTGTTCACCGTGTGGCCGGTCAGCGCACAGGAGACCATGGTCACTACCAAATGGCTGGTGCACAAGGACGCCGTCGAAGGCGTGGACTACGACGTCGCGCGCCTGCGTGAAGTCTGGGACGCCACCAACGACCAGGACCGCCGTCTGGCTGAAGAAAATCAGCGCGGCATCAACTCCGTTGCTTACCAGCCGGGGCCGTATTCGAAGACCTACGAGTTCGGCGTGGTGAATTTCATCGACTGGTACAGCGCCAAATTGCTGGAAAACATGGGCGCGGAACCGGCTTCGTATTTGAAGGGCGTGGCGGTTAACCACGAGTAGGGTTTTACCTGTCGGATTTGGACTGACACCTTCGCGGGCAACCGCGTTTCTACAGACATTCGAGCTGTAGAAGGGCGCTTGCCCGCGATGCGTTTTTTTGGGGGTGGAATGAGCGGAAGTTTGAGTAAGGGCTCAGCAGGGTGCTCGCAGCAGCTGTGTCTAGTCAGCCCGAATTTCCTACACCGAAGCGTTAATCAATTCAGAGACTTATGCAGGTCAGCCTACAACACAGCCGAAGCAGCCTACAGAACGACCAGAAGTTTCACCTCAGCAATCTATGTGAATGACGATCAACGCCTGCTATCAGTACAGCACTCGCAACGAATGACGGGCCGTTTGAAAACGCTCATCACGACGTGTGCTTCCTGAGGTAAATATGCGGATGATGGAATTTATCATTGAAACACTAAGCTCCAGGAAAAGACTGTTCATAAGCGCCACCGCACTTACCGTTCTATTGAAGCTGTCCACCCTAGCGCCAGCCCTGTTGCTGGGGAAGATTATTGATAACCTCTCTGTCGCAGAAGATGTCGCTTCACTCACCCTTAGCGATTTACTGATTGTTCTTTGTGGCGCTGTGCTGCTGCAGTCCGTGTTGCACCCGCTTCAGACTTATCAACTGGTGAAGCTCGTGCAGACAACCCTGGCAGACCTCTCCACCGAATGGTCTGAAAAAATACTGGGCGAAGAGTTTGAGCAATTTTCGTCCCTCCGGATTGGCGGCCTCATCAAATCCGTGGAGCGAGGAATAACTGCCCACGAGAAGTTTCTGATTTTTTTCATCACATCAGGGTTCCCGCTGCTGATTGAACTGGCTTTGATCGCGATCATCTTTGCCTACTTGGGCGGCGCACTGATGTTCACCACCCTGCTGGGTATTTCTGTCGGCTACATACTGCTATACCACCAGCTGATCTGCTGGCGGCGTCCTTATCTGGTTGCCGTCAATGATGAAGAAGACAGGGTGTCGTCCAGGCTATTCGAAACCCTGCAAGCCGGCAAAATCCTGAAGCTCGAACAGGCTTGCGGCCTCGCCATGAAGCCGCTTCGTCAGAGCTACACGGAGTACGCACATGCGGCAACACGAGTGGCAAGTACCGGTGCCGTTCTCAGCTCGATCAAAGTGTTGTACATCGGGCTGTCCACGGCCGGGCTGCTTGCCTGGGGCGTCAGTGACCAGGCTTCCCTATCCCCACGTTTGTCTGTTGGGGAACTGGTCGCGGTGTTTTCGCTGGCGGGCATGTTTCTCAGTAATTGCAGCGCTTTGGCAGAGGCCTATCGGGCACTGGATCAGTTTTCGGTAGACAGACAGAGGCTTCTGCAAATCTTGTCACTGGAGGATCTTGTAGAGGTACCGCAAGAACCTTTACCTGAACCTTTATCAAGACTGGAATTGGTCGCAGTTACTCAGGTAACGAACTGTACGCTGCATTTCACACCTGACCAATCCGTTGCGATCATCGGGCCCAGTGGTGCCGGCAAAAGCACGCTTTTAGACACGATGGCCGGAACGTTGAAAACACTCCGGCACGCCCTTTCGATAAATGGCAGGACATTAAGAGGGTGCGACATTCAGACGTATCTGGATCGGGTCCGCTACTGTCCTCAAGACCCAGTGTTTCTTGAAGGCACATTCAAACACTCTGTGCTCTTCGATCAACCCATGTCAGACCACCTCCCCCGAATCCTTGACGATCTTGGCGTGGCACACCTGGCCGCCTACCGATCGATAGCTGAAGGCGCAGTAAACATTTCCGGAGGCGAAGCAAAGCGACTTTCACTGCTCCGGCTAATCAATCGCCCTGGAGATTTCAACTTGTTCGACGAGCCAACATCGGCTCTGGATCAGGAAACTGCCTTGGGTGTGTGGAGCACTCTGTTCGAGCACTTCCATAAAAGGGGGCTGGTTTGCGCTACCCACGACATGACTGCGCTGTCCCGTTTTGATCGTGTGATTGTGTTGAAAAACGGCGAAGTCATTGCAGACGGCCCCTGGAGCGAATTGCAAAACGACGGGGTCGTTGCGCAGGCGCTGGCGTAGATACGAGGCTGTTGAACCAAACGGCGAGGCTCCTCACCTCCGTGCCGATTGAGGAGATTTACAACGCCATCAGGTTTGAGGATTTGGGGGTATTAGCGCGATTCAATGCCGCTTCGTGATTATTGAGCGGGAATCGTTGATCATTTTTTGAGCATATCGCTCAACGCGCCGGATTCAGGGGCCCAACCCTGACCGCGAACATGTTATCCACAGAAGCACCAACAGCCTGTGTGCGTAAGTCTGCCCATCGCTGTGGAAAAGCGTGCAATGGGCGTGATAATGACGGTCAGAGACGCAAACGGAGGCGCTAGAGCTGTTATTGGTTAAAATTTGACCATAACTCTACAGACCACGGAATACAGGGGCTACAGCGGATCACAAACATCTTATCCACACGCCCGCACACAGAGAATGTGGGTAAGAACACGGATCGCGAGGCCTGGCTTGTGGAAAAAACCTATAAGAATCCGGGGGATAGAGCGATCAAAAATTGACCACCTGCTTGAAAGCCACAGTCAACATGGTGTGTAGCAATGGCCGAACAGTTTATCCACAGGCGGATCAACAGCGATTGTGGGTAATACCGAACTTACAAACCGAATCAGACGCGTCTGACATTCATATCTTTTTTTGAGCGTTAGACTGCCGCCCATCATCGATTTGGAGTGGCCAAGAATGACATCAAGAGTCCGGTTTTCTGAGCAGGTTGTCGTACGGGCAAACGCTCAGCTCATAGAACAACGCGGACGGCCCACCCGTCTTCCGCGGGAGCTGCTGGGTATCGTGACCTACAGACCCCGAACGCTTCAGGAGATTAAAAGCGCATTCGCCTCCGCCTACGCAAAAATGCAGCGAACCTGATGACCATGGCGAGAGGAGGCTACAACTACATCTACAAGGAACTGGTCGCTGACGAGAGCGACATTCTGGGCAAACTCGCTTATTCGAGCTACAAGCGGCAGAAAATCGAGTAGATCCAGGCTTTCATCGCGAAGCACGGAGAGGATCCGAAAGACTCCGATCTAGCGGCTTTCCATGACATCAGCAACAACGCTTCGCAGCTGGATGTTTACAGAAACCAGGCGGCCCAGTTGGCAGTGAGTTTTCTGGAAACATCATTCGCGAATGAAGCAAAAGAGCTTGAGGAGCTGTACTCAGCCAAGGCGAATAACGAGATCCGATCATTCAGACCCGGATTCTGGTCAGGTGTGTCTCAAAGCGTCGTTGGCTCAGGCTGTTTCGTCCTGCTGGTTGGGTGCTTGGTGTTCTTTACCTGGAGCCTCAAACAAGGACCTCGGCAGGTCATTGAACACGTTTTCGATGTGGCGATTATTGATGTCCCATTAGCGGAGCAAGCCGTTGAAAGCCGGTTGTCCGAGGAATCACCTCCAAATGAAAAAGGCGCCACTTAGGACGCCTTCCTCAATGCTGAAACCCACTCAGCGAACCACCCCCTCCTCCACCAACAATTTCAAAATCGCCGCAGCCCCCTCCTGAGCAGTCACCCCTTTGAGCACCTGCCCACCGCCTCCGCTCGCTTTCGCCGTGGCGGCTTTCATACGATCAGCGCCGCTTTTCGCTTTGATGACCTTCAAGCGTTTTGGCCGAGGTTTCGCGGGCGTCAGCTCTGCGCCGGTGAATACTTCGTCGATGACCACCTCGATCTCTTCTACATCCAGCAGACCCCGTTGCGCCGGGCCGTAAGCGCTTTGCCGCGGTTTCGGGGCGGCGTTATCCACAGTCGCCAGAAACGGCAATCGGACCTTGAGTCGCCGGCGCTGACCACGCGGGAGCGCCTGCAGCACCTGGGCGCTGCCGTTGCTCATGGACTCGACCTCGGCCAGGCCCATCACCAGCGGCCAGCCGAGCGTTTCAGCCAGCAAATACGGGAGCATGCCGGACCCTTCGCCCGTCTCGGCCTGACTGCCGGTCAGTACCAGTTGCACGCCCGACTCGCGAATGTAATCCGTCAGCCCGGGCAATGCGTCCGCACCCGGCGGCTGAGCCAGCACATGAAGCTCATCTACGCCCATCCCCAAATAGCCACGTAATGCGGGTTCTTCGGCATCACCCGCATGTAATACGTGCAAGTTATCCCCAGCCAGTTGCAAACCCAGCTCAACGGCACGGGCATCCTGCTCGGCACGACGCAGCCGTCCCGACGTCGGGTGCGCACCGACGGAGACCAGGCTGATTACGTGCAGCGCACCTTTATCCACAGAGACCTCCATTTCAGGCTGCATCGCGCTTCGCCCCATTCCGGTAACTGTCAACCACTTCAATCAGCGCTTCGAGAATGGCAGAGCTTTCGCCGATCACGGACAAATCGGCCCGCTTGATCATGTCGCAGGTCGGATCGAGGTTGATCGCCACGACCTTGTCGCAGGCGCCAATGCCCTGCAAATGCTGGATCGCGCCGGAAATCCCTACCGCCACGTACACCCGGGCAGTGACCCAAGTGCCCGACGCACCGACTTGGCGATCCCGGGTCATGAAGCCATCGTCGACGGCCACACGGGAAGCGCCTTCAGTTGCGCCCAGCGCGACGGCGGTGCGGTGAAACAGCGACCAATCCTTGACCCCGTTACCACCCGAAAATATGAATTCAGCTTCGGACATGGGGATAAGTGCCGGATCGACCGCCACAGCGCCAAGGTCTTCGATGCGCGGCAAGCTGCGCGCGACAGCTGTGGATAACTCGACGGGCAGTACTTCGTGCCGGGTCTCACTGACCGGTTCGGCGCATTCCGCCTGGGCGAGGATCAAGCGTGACACGGGACGCAACAGGTCTTGCGCACCAGCGCCTGCACGACCGATGCACTGTCCGCCAGCCACTTGCCAGACGCGTGTCGACGGTCGCTCACCCAGACTGGCAGCAAAACGGCGACCCAATTCTCCCCCGCCGTTTCGGCTGTCAGGCAGCAACCAGTGATGGGGGTCGAACTGGTTATCCACAGCCCGCAAACCTTGCACACGTTGCTCGGGGGAATAGCCAGTGAACGCATTGCCTTCCAATATCAACAGACGATCGACGCCAGCGGTGTCGAACGCCGTCTCTTTGTGCTCGCCAAAAATCACCGCCAGGACGGCGCCCTCGTTGCCCGCCAGCCCATGGGCCAAGCCCAGCAGGTCTCGGTCGTGGCTGCTCAAACGGCCACCGACCATGTCGGGCACCACAGCGATGTAGAAGGCTGGCGTCGCAATCCGATGCAGCGGCAATTGCACGTCCACCGATGCCGAGCGTTTGACCGCGCCGCCTTGCTGCGCCCCGCTTCGGTCGATGCGTTTGACGCCGTTGGGACCGATAAAACCGACGCCATGCACGTTTTTACGAAGCACACCGTTGGGGCCCATCCAGCTGGTTTGAGTCGGCTGCATGGCCGCGTGCAGCGGATGCAACCGGTTTCGCGCAATCCATTCAGCGCGTGGGTCGCGTCGGAAAATGTCGCTCATCAATGCGCCTCCGCAGGTTCACGTCGGGCCGCTGCCGGTTTTACAGGTGCGGTTTCCTCAAGCAGTGCATCAGCAACGAGTTCGGCGATGTCCTTGATCATCGGTCGCGGCTCGACCACGCCTTCGAGCATCGCGGTGCACTGCGGACAACCCACGGCCACCAGCTCAGCGCCGGTCTCGCGGATGTCATCCATGCGCATGTCAGGGATCCGCTGCTTGCCCGGAATGTCGGTGATCGGCGCGCCGCCACCGCCGCCGCAGCAACGTGAGCGGAACCCGGACCGCACCATTTCCTTGACCTCGACGCCCAGCGCACGCAGCACATCACGCGGCGCCTGGTATTCGCCGTTGTATCGGCCGAGGTAGCAAGGATCGTGATAGGTGACGCTGGCGCCTTTGTGCTGACCCAGATTCAATGCGCCGTCGCCGATCAGCTCGGCAAGATATGTGCTGTGATGCTGTACGACGTAGTGACCGTCGAACGCACCGTATTCGTTTTTCAGAACATGAAAGCTGTGCGGGTCGCAGGTGACGATGCGCTTGAAGTCGTACTGGGCCAGCGTCTGAATATTGCGTCTGGCGAGCATCTGAAAGGTAGCTTCATCGCCCAGACGACGGGCCACATCGCCGCTGTCGCGCTCTTCCAGACCCAGCACGGCGAAGTCGACGTTTGCGGCTTTCAGCACTTTGACGAACGCGCGCAAGGTGCGCTGATTGCGCATGTCGAACGCGCCATCGCCGACCCAGAACAGGACCTCCACGGTTTTCTTGTGGCTCATGACGTCAAGGTTCAGGTCTGCCGCCCAATTCATGCGTCCGCCCGGAGCGAAGCCGCCCGGGTTGTCCGTCGCGATGAGGTTTTCCAGGACCTCGGCGCCCTTGTTGGGGGTAGCGCCTTTTTCAAGGGTCAGATGACGGCGCATGTCGACAATCGCGTCCACGTGCTCGATCATCATCGGGCACTCTTCCACGCAGGCCCGGCAGGTCGTGCACGACCACAGGGTGTCGGCGTCGACCAGCCCGTTGACGATGGGTTGATGGGGATTGCCGCCATGCTCGCCGATAGGCTTGCCCTGGCCGTCGAGGGACGGGTAAGGGCTGCCGGCGAAATGGGCATCGGTGCCGCCCGCCAGCCCGACGACCATGTCTTGGATCAGTTTTTTCGGGTTCAGCGGCTGGCCGGCAGCGAAGGCCGGGCACGCGGCTTCACACTTGCCGCACTGCACGCAGGCGTCAAAACCGAGCAGCTGATTCCAGGTGAAGTCCCTGGGTTTCTCCACGCCCAGCGGCGCGGTTTTGTCCGTCAGATCGAGGGGTTTCAGCCCCGTAGAGCGGCCACCGCCGAAGCGCTCCGGCCGGCGGTGCCACGCCAGGTGCAACGCGCCAGCGAAGGCGTGTTTCATCGGGCCGCCCCAGGTCATCCCGAGGAACAATTCGCACACACCCCACAGCACACCGATGCCCAGAATGATCGCCAGCAACCAACCGCCGAAGTTCGCCGGCAGCACGCCCGCAACGGGCAACGTGACGATAAAGAACGAACCCGAGAACGCCAGCAGGCTTTTCGGCAGGCGCATCCACGGGCCTTTCGACAACCGGCTTGGCGGGTGAAGACGACGCAGGTACATGAAGATTGCGCCCACAAACATCACCGCCGACATCAGCAACAGCGCGTAGCCGAGGATGCGGTTATGCAAGCCGAAGCCGTGCACCAGAATCGCAAGGATGACGGACGCAACCGCGCCGCCCGCCGTGGCTACGTGGGTGTTGGCGATGTATTTGTCCCGCGCGACTACGTGGTGCAGATCGACCATGTAGCGCTTGGGCATCGCCAGCAATCCGCCGAGCAGGTCGACCTTGGCGGCACGCCCGTTGCGCCACAGGCTCACCCGCCGCAGCGCGCCAAGGACCGCGAGGCCCAGGGCAGCGAAAAGCAGGATGGGAAGGAGGGTGTTTAACATGTGGAGCTCCCAAAGACTCAGGGTCTTGCAGGTCGGGATGCCTGACTCGTTTCCCGTGGGGCGAGCTTGCTGGCGAAGCCCTGCTGACATTCAACATGGATGTCGACAGACCGGCCGCTTTCGCGAGCAAGCTCACTCCTACAGGGTTGTGTGCCGGCCGCTAGAAATCCTTGCACAGCCTGAGTGCGTCATAGATCGCCGCATGGGTATTGCGTTGAGCCACGCAATCGCCAATGCGGAACAGCAGATACCCGTCACCCGGCTGACTCAACGACGGCTGCGGCTGAATCGCGAACAGGGCGTCGATGTCGATCTGGCCTTTGTTGCGCGAACCTTCCTTCATCCCGTAGTAGAGCGCTTCGTCAGGACGCACGCCGTTCTCGACCACCACTTGATCGACTACCCGCTCCTCTTTGGCGCCGGTGTATTCGTTCTCCAGCACCGCGACCAGCTTGTCGCCCTCGCGGTAGACCTTTTCCAGCATCATGTCGCCGGTCATGATCACTTCTTTGGGGTACATGCTGCGGTAGTAGGTCGGGAACGACGTACCACCGATGGCAACGCCAGGCTTGATATCGTCAGTAACGATCTCGACCTGGCAGCCTTTGTCCGCCAGGAAGTCGGCCGTGGACATCCCGGTGAACTCGCAAATGGTGTCGTAGACCAGCACGTTCTTGCCCGGCGCAACTTTGCCGTCGAGGATGTCCCAACTGCTGACGACCAACCCTTCGGCCGCGCCCCAATGCTCGTTCTGCTCAATGAACGGATGACCGCCCACCGCCAGCACCACCACATCAGGCCGCAGATCCATGATGGTCGCGATATCTGCCGTCGTGCCCAAACGCAGATCGACTTTCAAACGCGCCAGCTCCAGCTGAAACCAGCGAGTGATGCCAGCGATCTGATCGCGCTGCGGTGCTTTCGACGCCGTGGTGATCTGTCCGCCGATGGCGTCTTTCTTCTCGAACAAGGTCACGTCATGGCCCCGCTCGGCCGAGACGCGCGCCGCTTCCATCCCCGCGGGCCCTGCGCCGACGATCACCACCTTGCGCTTCACGCCGCTGGTCTTTTCGATGATGTGCGGCACGCCCATGTATTCGCGGGACGTCGCGGCGTTCTGAATGCACAGCACATCCAAACCCTGGTACTGACGGTCGATGCAGTAGTTGGCACCGACGCACTGACGAATCTGATCGACCTGGCCCATTTTGATCTTGGTGATCAGATGCGGGTCGGCGATGTGCGCGCGGGTCATGCCGACCATGTCGACGTAGCCGCCTTCGAGAATACGGGTCGCCTGATTCGGGTCCTTGATGTTCTGCGCGTGCAGCACTGGCGCCTTGACCACTTCCTTGATGCCGGCCGCCAGATGCAGGAATGGCTCCGGTGGATAACTCATGTTCGGGATGACGTTGGCGAGGGTGTTGTGGGTATCGCACCCCGAACCCACGACCCCGATGAAGTCGATCATGCCGGTCTGGTCGTAATACTTGGCGATCTCTTTCATGTCCTCGTGGCTCAAGCCATCCGGGTGAAATTCGTCGCCGCAGATACGCAGGCCCACGCAGAAGTCTGGACCGACTTCCTTGCGCACAGCCTTGATCACTTCCAGGCCGAAACGCATGCGGTTCTCGAAGCTGCCACCCCACTCATCAATTCGCTTGTTGACGCGCGGGCTCCAGAACTGGTCAATCATGTGCTGGTGCACGGCGGACAACTCAACGCCGTCCAGACCACCGGCCTTGGCCCGTGCCGCCGCGCTGGCGTAGTTGCCGATCACGCGCCAGATTTCTTCCGGCTCGATGGTCTTGCAGGTCGCGCGGTGTACCGGCTCGCGGATGCCCGAAGGCGACAGCAGCGTTGGCCAATGATCGCCGTCCCAGCGGGAGCGACGGCCCATGTGGGTAATCTGGATCATAATCTTGGCGCCGTGCTTGTGCATGGCGTCAGCGAGGTTCTGGAAGTGCGGAATGATCTTGTCGGTCGCCAGGTTGACCGATTTCCACCAGCCCTGCGGGCTGTCGATGGCCACGCTGGACGAGCCGCCGCAAATGGCCAGACCGATGCCGCCCTTGGCTTTCTCCTCGTAGTACTTCACGTAGCGGTCGGTGGTCATGCCGCCGTCGGTGGCGTAGACCTCGGCGTGCGCGGTACTCAATACGCGGTTGCGTATGGTCAATTTACCGATCTGAATCGGTTGAAACATCGCTTCGAAAGCCATGACGGAAACCTCGACTTACAACGGCTTGACGACAAACAGGCCGTCGTCGTGGCCTTCTTCCGATCCGCCGTAAACCTGCTCGGCCACGGTGCGGATGTTGCTGCCGCTGGCTTCAAGGACTTGGTCCATGGCGCCCGCGAACCAACCGGTGAACATGTAATCGACCTTGCGACCCACTTTGCCGTAGACGTAAACGAAGGCCGAGTGCTCGAGCTTGACGCTGGCAGTGCCTTTTTCCAGATCGATGTCCTGAATTTTGAACAGCCCCCAACCGCGCTGGGACAGACGATTCATGTAGTGCTCGAACACCGCAACGCCTTCGATGCCGTGGCATTCGGCTTCTTTCTCGCACCAGTGCCAGGCGGACTTGTAACCGGCCTTGTAGAGGATGTCGGCATACGCCTCGGCGCCCAGCACTTCTTCGATGCCCATGTGGTTGTTGACGAAGAAATGGCGCGGCACGTACAGCATCGGCAGGGCGTCGGAGGTCCAGACACCGGTCTCGCTGTCGACTTCGATTGGCAATTGCGGGGCGATCTTGGCCATGGAAACTTAACTCCGGAAAATTCGTGTGGAAGCCCTCTCCGCGATGGGAGAGGGAAAGATTCTGTGTTCGGCGAGTGAATCCGGAGGCTTATTCGCCCCAGACATCGCCCAGGATGCGTACCCAGTTTTCGCCCATGATCTTGCGCACCACGCGCTCGGAGTGGCCGCGTTTAAGCAGGGTTTCGGTGAGGTTCGGGAATTCGCCGACGGTGCGGATGCCCAGCGGGTTGATGATCTTGCCGAAGTTGGTCAAACGGCGGGCGTAGCCTTTGTCGTGGGTCAGGTATTCGAAAAATTCCTGACCGTGACCCTGGGTGAAGTCAGTGCCGATGCCGATGGCGTCTTCGCCGACGATGTTCATCACGTACTCGATGGCTTCGGCGTAATCGTCGATGGTCGAATCGATACCCTTGGCCAGAAACGGCGCAAACATGGTCACGCCAACAAAGCCGCCGTGATCGGCGATGAACTTCAGCTCGGCGTCGGATTTGTTGCGAGGGTGTTCTTTGAGGCCCGAAGGCAGGCAGTGGGAGTAGGTCACTGGCTTCTTCGATTCGAGGATGACCTCCTCGGAGGTCTTGGAGCCGACATGGGAGAGATCGCACATGACGCCGACGCGATTCATTTCCGCGACGATTTCACGACCGAAACCCGACAGGCCGCCGTCGCGCTCATAGCAGCCGGTGCCCACCAGATTCTGGGTGTTGTAGCACATCTGCACGATGCCCACGCCCAGCTGCTTGAAGATCTCAACGTAGCCGATCTGGTCCTCGTAAGCATGGGCATTCTGGAAGCCGAACAGAATGCCGGTCTTGCCCAGCTCCTTGGCCTTGCGGATGTCGGCCGTGTTGCGCACCTGTATCACCAGGTCGCTGTTTTCACGAATCAGTTTCTGGCTGGAGGCAATGCTGTTAACGGTCTGCTGAAAACCTTCCCACACCGAAACTGTGCAGTTGGCCATGGTCAGGCCGCCCTTGCGCATGTCCTCGAACAGTTCACGGTTCCATTTGGCAATGATCAACCCGTCAATGACGATGCTGTCGGCGTGTAATTCGGCTGGGCTCATCAGGCGGTCCCCTGGGGTTCTTTAATGGCCGGAAGGTCTGCCGGCACTTTGGGGTCAGCATATGCCTGAGGGTCGGAGGAGCCGGGTGCAAAAACGACAGGGGAATTGCCGAAAGCGTCAAGAAACGACAAAGGGCATAGGCATGACGACGCAGCAGGTCCTCACGATGATGCAGCCATTCAGGCAGGGGGGGCGCTCTGGGGCGGAATTCAGAAGTCGGGAAGATACGCCCAAACAAAAAAAACGAGGGTGACTAACGTCGTCAATGTGACTAGAGCCACCTGAGCCAACATCATGTATTTGAATTTTTTTGGGAATGTATCGACCTGCTCCAAGTCGATGGCGCCCAGTTTCAGGAACATTTGGGGCCGAAGGAACATCGCGCTTACGATGGCTAATTTTCTGATATCTCCTAGAAACCCGGTCCCGTTCTGGAACAAACTAGAGTCCGTGACCGCTAAACAGTTATCCAGTGATTTATTGATCTTGTTTCGCAGATACAACGTTATCAACACCGTATACAACAGAGTAACTACGAAAAGGATACACATCGTCAAAACGATAAAGTCATGATCCGCAGAATGAATGGCGCCACCATGACGATAGTGTCCGCTTCTAATTATCATAATGACCTCCGGGCCGATCGCAAAAAAGCTGCCAGCTACTAATAGCTTCACGCACCCTGCAAATACAACCAAAATACTTATATGCTTACATTAATGATGCCACCCTTTGAAAATAGCTCTCACCAGCGTCGGCTGCTATTTCGGTGCCAATGGAGATATTCTTCAAAGCATATGAAGTCGTTAGAAATCATAAAAGTAGAGCCAGGCACGAAACACCAACATGGCCGTAAAAAAAATGATATTTAGAAAAAACGGCACCACGATCAATAGTTTCCATTTTTTTGGAAAGTCCACTACCTGCCGAACATCAATGACTCCTCGCTTGAGGAACAGCTTAGGGAAAATTAAGATACACGCCACAGTGCCTACCCTATAGACATCTCCGATAAATCCCAAGCCACCAAAAGTGGCCTTGATATCTACAATTATGGAACATCGAGAAAGACGGCTGTCCACCTCGTCCCTTACCCACCAGGTGATGAATAGCAGCACCAATAAGTTCAGGATTCCAGGGATCATTATCGAAGTTGCAACTAGGCCAGGTACGATATCTTTCATTGAGAGACCTCATAGAGTAACTCGCCCGTCATCTCGCCTCCCTTACCTCCTATCTCGCCCCCCAACCAACCCAATATCCCAGCAGTGATGACACCGCAGGCGAGTGCACCCGGACCTGTTGTAAGCCCCAACCCGGTAACGCAAATCACAGTAGCCACTCCCGCGCCGGCCGCAGCGCCCCCCAAATTACCAACCAGCTTACTCCCCTCAACATACTTCGCCTTCGTACACTCATCCTCCCGGCCCGTCGAGCAAGCCGTCTTGATATCAACCGCCGTCGAAGCTGTATCGAGAACTATCCCCACATAAGCTCCTCTTTTTATTAGCTTCGCCGCTTTGGCAACGCCGCTCGTTTTTTCGGCGTAGTGTCTGATCTCGCCAGTGTGCAGGTAGCTTTTAGTTGAGATCCCCAGCATTCGCCGGATTGAGCCTGTGTTCCGCAGTCCTGCTCCCAGACTAAGAAAGCCTTTCAGCAGCTTTTCGAGTTTGTCGAAAAGCTGGCGGCGTTTGGTATAGAACAGATTTCGTTCGATCAGGGTTCCCGAGGCCATGTGTTGCTTATGCAGGGCATCGATGCTGTCGAGCGTGGTCTTGATCTGCTCCAGATGCTTTTCCCAAGCGTCAGCAGCCATTCCGATACCGATTGAGGTATTGCCAAGTATCCGCGTGATGAGTTCGTGGTTGGCCACGATGAAGTCGTCGCCTCCTGCGTCGTTATCGATGAGGCCCTGATGGGTCATCGTAGCAAGCCTCATGAGTTCGGCTTCTTCAGACGTGCACGCGGAGGTTGAATCATCGGGGACGATGACGATTTCTCCCGCCGCTACGGTGGAATTGCGGATGTGGGCATTAAGCACATCGAATTTATCAGCCGCGCGGCGTCCCAAGGGCAGTTTTGCCTTGATAGAAAAATAGGTCTGCATCTGATCATTGATGAAGCTGTAAGGCCGCGACATAGACGACCCTCACGCGTAAATCGTGTTTTTGATACGGTCCCAGCCACCCGTCACGTTGCCGCCCCCACCACCATCGCTACGACGCTGCTGAACGTAGTTGGTTTTGATACGTCCGTAATCGAGCTGCACCACTTCGCGGGGCACGCCGTCGGTGGAACTGTGGCTGTAGTCAGAAATGATCACTTCCTCTAGCACGATCTCAAAGTACTTGAGCTTTTCGCCGCCAGCGCGGTGCACCGCGATGGTTACTTTTTTGAAATGCTGGCCTGCGCAGCTCGCTTGCATCAGTTTGGCGCTTGCCGAATCAAGGAACTTGGAAAAGTTGAATGTGGTGACAGTGGTCCGGCCCGACGAGGCGCCACCCGCCGAGGTTGCGGTCGCCGATGCGCTCTGATGGGTACCGAAGTTATAGCCGAGGATTTCGATCCAGTTCTTGTGCTGGTCGTCGAGGCTCTCACCCGGGATGCCGTCGAATTGGATAAATGCGTCAAGCGCCATGAGTTCTCTCCCTGAGTTGCTTGGTTATTTGCGAGTGCCGGTTAACGGCGCGGATTGGATCCTACCCAAAGAAACTCGCTACAAAAACCCTGATGGAAAATTTCAGACTTTTCCGTAGGACGGTTCTTTTACCCAGTGGAGATTCGACAAAACTCCCTTCTTGACGTATCAAAAGGCCAAGCATCGCGAGATAAAACGACTGGAAAAGTGTCGAAACCGTCAACAAGCGACGCCGGCTCACGGCGTCCGGACGGTCACCGCATTTGACACCTGTTCATTGCCTCGCGCTTGGGCGAGAATCCAATCCATCTCTGACTCGGAAAGCCCTAATGAAAACCATGTTTCTGGCTCTGGCTCTATTCGCGACAGGCGCACACGCAGCAGCCACTCCGGCCGCCGACCCCTGTGAGGGCCTTGAAGAAGATCAGCAGACGCTTGAGTGCTCGGTATACACCCGCGATACGGCGGAGAAGTTGCTGATCGAGAATGTGCAGAACGTGCTTGAGCGCGTGCAGACGCAGTTCGGGGCGAATAAGGCCCAGGCCGAGGAATTCGCCACCAAACTCAAGGCCGCTCAGGAAGCCTGGAAAAAACTGCGTGACGCGGACTGCGCAGTGGAAGTGTTTCCCGCCAAACCGGGTACCAAGGAATTCAATATCGATCAGAACGATTGCCTGACCCGCGCCAGTGACGAACGATCGGAGTATCTGGACACCGTCGCGCAGTCTGAGTGATCCCGAATGCGCTACCCTGACGCCCTTCCCGAGCTCAAGGTAGGCACATGAACATCTGCGGCGTAGAAATCAAAGGCAGCGAGGCCATCTTCGCTGTCGCCACTCGCGCATCTGGCGCGCTCGAACACATCCCACTGCCGACCAAAAAGATCGCACTCGAAGACGACGATGAAGCCGTCAACGTGAAAGCGTTCGCCCGCCAGATCGAGGCGTTCGTGCGTGATAACGGCATTGGTCATATCGCGATCAAAAAGCGCAGCAAGAAAGGCGAGTTCGCCGGCGGCCCGACGACGTTCAAGATCGAGACTATCTTTCAGCTGCTGGAAGACTGCGACGTCATCCTGCTGTCGCCCCAGACCATTAATGCTCAGATGAAGAAGCACAGCTTTGAACTGCCCGCAGCACTGAACAAGTATCAGCACGAGGCGTACAAAGCGGCGTGTTCGGCGTTGATGAAGACCAAGTAGAAAGGTCTGCACCCGATCGCTTGCTCAGTGGTGGGCCGGGGTTAAATCCGACTGTAGGACCGGCTTTAGCCGGGAAGGCGTCAGGCGCCACCACCTTAAACTGAGGGTGCTCAACCGGGCCTATTCCCGGCTGAAGCCGGTCCTACTGAACGAGCCGGAGCCTGAAGAAGAAGACGAAAGCCGCCCGCCGGGTCATTTATACCGAATTATAGTCGCGACTATAATTCACCATAATTGAGCATCAAACAGCCTTCACCTCGCGCGTGCGCCCTCGATCCTCCCTCGGGCACACCACAAATCTCGCCCTGTAGCTGCGGGTGAAATACGACGGCGATTCAAACCCGCAGGCGATGCTGACTTCCAACACGGTCATATCGCTCTGGCGCAGCAGTTGCCTGGCTTTTTCCAGCCGCAGGCCGAGGTAGAAGTTGCTCGGCGTGTCGTTCATGTGCAGGCGGAACAGCCGCTCCAGCTGTCGCCGCGTCACCTGAATCCCCTCGGCCAGTTCCAGCGTGCTCAGCGGCGGTTCGGTGTGCTGCTCCATCACGCCGATCACCTGAACCAGTTTCTTGTTGTTGATGCCGTAGCGCGTGGCGATCTGCATGCGCTGGTGGTCTTTGCGCTGGCGTATGCGCCCAAGGACGAACTGCTCGGAGACCTTGATCGCCATGTCCGGGCCATGCGCCTGCCCGATCAGGTCGAGCATCATGTCGATGGAGGCCGTGCCGCCGGCCGACGTAATGCGGCGCCGGTCGATCTCGAACAATTCCTGTGTTGCTTGCAGCCGGGGGTAGGTTTCCTTGAAGGCGTCCAGGGCTTCCCAGTGCAGGGTAAGGCGATAGCCCTCCAACAAACCGGCTTGGGCGAGCACGAAACTGCCGGTGTCGATCGCCCCTAGAACCACGCCTTCCAGGTCCAGCCGACGCAGCCAGTGTTCCAGCGCGCCGGTGTAAAACTTCAGCGGATCGACGCTGCCCATCACCCACAGCGTCGCGCCTTTTTTCAGTGGTTCAAGCGCAGCATCGGCGTTCACCGACATGCCGTTGCTGGCAATCACAGGGCCGCCGTCGGCGCTCAAGATGTGCCAGCGAAACAGCTCGCCACCGAAGCGATTGGCGACGCGCAACGGCTCCAGCGCCGAGACGAAGCCCATCATCGAAAAGCCGGGCATGAGCAGAAAGTAGAAATCCTGGGACATCGTTGGCGCGTTCCTTAGGATCGAAGCATATGGGCGATTGGGTCGAAAAGTGATCAGACACGATCGCGTTTCTTGAGCCCGATCATCAAATACACCTCTTGCCGAGGGGCAGCAACAGCACAGGTCGCTGCTGTGCAAGACCGTGTCGCCGCTGTGCGTTTTGAGGGGTTCGCCGCTGCGTAGCTTTGCACCTCAAAAGCGGAATGCAAATGTCCGCGTCACTGCCTGGCCTGCAAGGAACCCCAACCATGAACCACGACGTCATCATCACCTGCGCACTGACCGGTGCTGGCGACACGACCGGAAAAAGCCACTTGGTCCCGATCACGCCCAAGCAGATTGCCGCCGCCGCAGTCGAGGCCGCCAAGGCTGGTGCGACGGTCGTGCACTGTCATGTGCGCGATCCCGAGACTGGCAAGTTCAGCCGTGACGCCGAGCTGTACCGCGAAACCATGGACCGCATCCGTGAAGCCGACATCGACATCATCGTCAACCTGACTGCGGGCATGGGCGGCGATCTGGAAATCGGCCCGGGCGAACGTCCGACCGACTTTGGTCCCGGTACCGATCTGGTCGGTCCGCTGACCCGGCTGGCGCATGTCGAAGCGCTGCTGCCGGAAATCTGCACGCTGGATTGCGGCACCCTCAACTTCGGCGATGGCGACACCATTTACGTGTCCACGCCCGCGCAACTGCGGGCCGGGGCCAAGCGTATTCAAGAGCTGGGGGTAAAAGCGGAGCTGGAGATTTTTGACACCGGCCACCTGTGGTTTGCCAAGCAGATGATGAAAGAAGGCTTGCTCGACAACCCGCTGTTTCAGCTATGCCTGGGTATTCCGTGGGGCGCGCCGGCGGACACCACCACGATGAAAGCCATGGTCGACAACTTGCCTGCCGATGCAGTCTGGGCCGCCTTTGGTATCGGCCGCATGCAAATGCCGATGGCTGCGCAGGCGGTATTGCTCGGCGGCAACGTGCGGGTCGGTCTGGAGGACAACATCTGGCTCGATAAAGGTGTGCTCGCCAGCAACGGCGCACTGGTCGAGCGGGCCAGCGAGATTCTGAGCCGCCTGGGCGCCCGGGTTCTGACCCCGGCCGAGGGCCGCGTGAAGATGGGGCTGAAAAAGCGGTTTTGATCTCCACATAAATCCTACCGTGCAGGAGTGAGCTTGCTCGCGATGACGGTGGGTCAGTCACACATGCCGCACAGATGAATAGCTATCGCGAGCAAGCTCACTCCCACAAGGGCTTCGACACTTTTTTGAGTAACCGACATGACCTTCATTACCACCATCAAAACCTTCGCGGCCTTGGGCAGCGGTGTCATTGGCAGCGGCTGGGTGGCGCGCGCGCTGGCTCACGGCCTGGATGTCATGGCTTGGGACCCGGCGCCGGGAGCGGAAGCCGCGCTGCGCAAACGCGTCGCCAACGCGTGGCCGGCCCTTGAACAAAAAGGCCTAGCTTCGGGCGCCTCCCAAGAACGTCTGCGCTTCGTCGACACCATCGAAGAGTGCGTTCGCGACGCCGACTTCATTCAGGAAAGCGCCCCGGAGCGTCTTGACCTCAAGCTGGATCTGCACAGCAAGATCAGCGCGGCGGCCAAGCCTGACGCGATCATTGGTTCCAGCACTTCCGGCCTGCTGCCATCGGAGTTTTACGAGAGCGCCACCCACCCGGAACGCTGCGTGGTGGGTCATCCGTTCAACCCGGTTTATCTGCTGCCACTGGTGGAAGTGGTCGGCGGCAAAAACACTGCGCCTGAAGCGGTGCAGGCGGCGATTCAGGTCTATCAATCACTGGGGATGCGCCCGCTCCATGTGCGCAAAGAAGTCCCCGGCTTCATTGCGGATCGCTTGCTGGAAGCGTTATGGCGTGAGGCGCTGCATCTGGTCAACGATGGCGTGGCGACCACAGGCGAAATCGATGACGCCATCCGTTTCGGCGCCGGCCTGCGCTGGTCGTTCATGGGCACTTTTCTGACGTACACCCTGGCCGGCGGCGATGCAGGCATGCGTCACTTCATGGCGCAATTCGGCCCGGCGCTGCAGTTGCCGTGGACCTATCTCCCGGCGCCCGAGCTGACCGACAAGCTGATCGATGACGTGGTTGATGGCACCTCGGATCAGCTCGGTAGCCACAGCATTGCGGCGCTGGAGCGGTATCGCGATGACTGCCTGCTGGCGGTGCTTGAAGCGGTGAAAACCACCAAGGCCAAACATGGAATGGCGTTTGAGGATTGATACGCCAGCGCCCTATCGTCTGAACTGGGGCCCTCGCGAGCAAGCTCGCTTCTACAGGGGATCGGGAAATACTGTTCTGATGTGCACCCGAAATTTCGCGGTGGCGCTTGCCGTCTTCCCGGCTAAAGCCGGTCCTGGATGGGTTCACGCAAGACCTGTGGGAGTGACCTTGCTCACGAACAGGCCCGTTCAGCTCACCAAGATTTCAGCCATGGGAATCCTATGCCAGCGCTCATTACCTTCAAAACCCCGGTCCTCGCCGATTGGGTCGACTACAACGGTCACCTCCGCGATGCCTTTTATTTGCTGATTTTCAGCTTCGCCACAGACGCCTTCATGGACCGAATCGGCCTCGCAAGTGACGATCGGGATGCGAGCGGCCACTCGCTGTTTACGCTCGAAGCGCACATCAACTTCCTGCACGAAGTGAAGCTCGGGGAAGTGGTGGAAGTGCGTACGCAAATCATCGGACACGACCGCAAGCGGGTGCAGCTTTATCACGGGCTTTACAAAGCAGAAGGGGATGTCGAGTTGGCAGCGAGCGAGCAGATGCTGCTGCATGTGGATCTGGCCGCCGGGCCGAAGTCGGCGCCGTTCAGCGAAGTGTCGCTGCAGGCATTGCGCGTGCTGAGCGAAGCCCAGCATGACCAGCCTGGGCCAACGTATGTTGGGCGAGTGATTGGACTGCCGTAACAACGTTCGCGGATCATAGCCACAAAAAAGCCCGCATCGCTGCGGGCTTCTTCATTCTTGCAAATTGATCAGAAAACGATCAGTTCACTTTGGCGTTCAGCTCGCCCTTGGCATAACGCTCGAACATCTTCTCCAGAGAGATCGGCTTGATCTTGGAGGCGTTGCCGGCGGTGCCGAATGCTTCGTAACGGGCAATGCACACGTCGCGCATGGCCGATACAGTTTTTGCCAGGTACTTGCGTGGGTCGAACTCGCTCGGGTTTTTCGCCATGAACTCGCGGATGGCACCGGTGGACGCCAGACGCAGGTCGGTGTCGATGTTGACCTTGCGCACGCCGTGCTTGATGCCTTCAACGATTTCTTCGACCGGCACGCCGTAGGTTTCTTTGATGTCGCCGCCGAACTCGTTGATGATTTTCAACCATTCCTGTGGAACGGAAGAAGAACCGTGCATCACCAGGTGGGTGTTCGGAATGCGCTTGTGGATCTCTTTGATGCGCTCGATCGCCAGAATGTCGCCGGTAGGCGGCTTGGTGAACTTGTAAGCTCCGTGGCTGGTGCCAATGGCGATGGCCAAGGCATCGACCTGGGTTTTCTTGACGAAATCAGCTGCTTCTTCCGGATCTGTCAGCATCTGGCTGTGGTCCAGCATGCCTTCTGCGCCGACGCCGTCTTCTTCACCGGCCATACCGGTTTCCAGCGAACCCAAAACGCCCAGTTCGCCCTCAACCGAAACGCCGCAGGCGTGAGCCATGGCGACGGTTTCCTGCGTCACGCGAACGTTGTACTCGTAGTCCGCAGGGCTTTTGCCGTCTTCGCGCAGCGAGCCGTCCATCATGACCGAGCTGAAGCCCAGCTGGATGGAACGTTGGCAGATGGCCGGACTGGTGCCGTGGTCCTGGTGCATGACCACCGGGATGTGCGGGAATTCTTCGATTGCCGCCAGGATCAGGTGGCGCAGGAACGGGGCGCCAGCGTATTTGCGCGCACCGGCCGAAGCCTGAACGATCACCGGAGAATCGGTCTTGTCGGCCGCTTCCATAATGGCGCGCATTTGTTCCAGGTTATTCACGTTGAATGCAGGGACGCCGTAACCGAATTCGGCTGCGTGGTCCAACATCTGGCGCATGCTGATAAGTGCCATTGTCTGTCTCTCTCCCGGTGGGGTCGTTAATCGTGCGTGCCGTATTGGCGGCTATTCAAATTATAGGGGTCGATTGCTCAGTCATCGTCCCGGTGCAGCCTCGCTCGAACTGCTCGGCCCTTTACGGCGCCTTGCAGCCACGACCGATCAAATCGTTGGTAGCGTCCCAGTAGACCAGGCCTTCGCTCCCTTTGTTGTCGAACGCCAGCACGCCGTTACTGTAGAGCGCGCCGGAAGCTCCGGGCGACGCTTGCAGACGGAATACCTGCTCGCTCTGATTGAGGCGTACATCGACCTCTTTCTTAGCGGCATCGGCGTACTTCCAGAAAATCTCGGCTTTGCTGTCGCAGACCCAATGGGTCCAGGGGGCTGCCGGTTCCGATGCCTTCATGCTGGCGCAACCGCTCAGCAGCATCAGTGTCGCAAGGGCTAACAAGCCTTTCATTACTACTCCTGAATCGCCTGCATCGCGCGACGGATGTCGATCATGGCAGGGGCAATGCTGTTCCTGTATTCCGGCGCACCGTCAGCTGAGAATCAGTGGTCGACTGAAAATCAGTGACAGGGGACTGGTCCCATGGCAGGCATGAATTCGTATTTTTCCCAGACCTCAGGCCCGCCACGCTTGTAAACGATCGGTACGGTTTCCGCCTGCCAGCCCGCCTGATAGCAGCTGACCTGAAGCAATCCCGGTGCCGCGCTGGACGCCGTCTCCGCTTCAGGCTTGCTTGCGCAGCCGACCAGCAAACCCGCCATGATCAACAGCGGTAATGGCTTGACCATTTCACTCCCCTTCACCTTGGCCGGTCAGGCCTTGGCGCGTTGTTCCAGAACTTCCACAGCAGGCAGAACCTTGCCCTCGACGAACTCGAGGAACGCACCGCCGCCTGTAGAGATATAGGAGATTTTGTCGCCTACACCGTATTTGTCGATGGCGGCCAACGTATCGCCGCCGCCTGCGATCGAGAAAGCAGAACTCTCAGCGATTGCGTGAGCCAGTGTCTTGGTGCCTTCGCCGAACTGATCGAACTCAAATACGCCGACCGGGCCGTTCCAGAGAATAGTCTTGGAAGATTTCAGCAGTTCGGCGAAGTGCGCAGCTGTTTGAGGACCGATGTCGAGGATCATGTCGTCCTCGGCCACATCGGCGATCAGCTTGACGGTCGCTTCCGCATCGGCGGCGAATTGCTTGGCAACCACCACGTCCACCGGCAAAGGCACGCTGACCTTGGCGGCGATGGCTTTAGCGGTCTCAAGCAGGTCAGGCTCGTACAAGGATTTGCCAACCGGATGACCTGCCGCTGCCAGGAAAGTATTGGCGATGCCACCGCCGACGATCAGCTGATTGCACTTCTGGCTCAGGCTGTTGAGCACGTCCAGTTTGGTGGAGACCTTGGAGCCGGCCACGATGGCCGCCATTGGTTGGGCCGGATTGCCGAGGGCCTTGCCCAGCGCGTCCAGTTCGGCTGCCAGCAAAGGACCGGCCGCAGCGATTTTGGCGAACTTGGCCACGCCGTGGGTCGAGCCTTCCGCACGGTGGGCGGTGCCGAAGGCGTCCATCACGAACACATCACACAAAGCGGCGTACTTCTGCGCCAGCTCGTCAGCGTTCTTCTTTTCACCCTTGTTGAAGCGCACGTTCTCGAACAGCACGATATCGCCCGCCTTCACGTCGACACCGTCCAGGTATTCCGCGACCAGCGGCACTTCACGACCGAGCGCCTTGCTCAGGTAGTCAGCAACCGGCTTGAGGCTGTTCTCGGCGGAAAACTCACCCTCGGTGGGGCGACCCAGGTGCGAGCAGACCATGACGGCTGCGCCTTTCTCCAGCGCCAGCTTGATGGTGGGCAGCGACGCGAGAATGCGGGCATCGCTGGTCACCACGCCGTCTTTGACCGGAACGTTGAGGTCTTCGCGGATCAGTACACGCTTACCTTGCAGATCGAGGTCGGTCATCTTCAACACGGTCATGAGGCATTCCCTGTTTTTACTATTGTTTATGAATGGTGTGCAGGTAGTGATCGGCGACATCCAGCATGCGATTGGCAAAACCCCACTCGTTGTCGAACCAGGCCAGGATGTTCACCAGCCTTGGGCCCGAGACCCGCGTCTGGCTGGCATCGATGATGGCCGAGTGCGGGTCGTGGTTGAAATCGCAACTGGCATGCGGCAATTCGGTATACGCCAGCAGTCCCTTCAGCGGGCCGCGGGTGGCGGCCTCGCGCAGGATGCGGTTGATCTCGACGGCATCGGTATCACGGGCGACCTGCAGCGTGATGTCTAGGCACGAGACGTTCACCGTCGGCACACGAACTGCTTTGGCCTGAATTCGGCCGGCAAGTTCCGGAAGCAGCCGCTCGATGCCGCGCGCCAGACCAGTGGACACCGGGATGATCGACTGAAAAGCCGAACGCGTGCGGCGCAGATCTTCATGATGATAGGCGTCGATCACCGGCTGATCGTTCATCGCCGAGTGAATCGTGGTGATGGTCACGTATTCGAGACCCAGTGCGCGATTCAGCAGGTCGAGCAATGGCACGCTGCAATTGGTGGTGCACGACGCGGCAGACACCAGCCGCTCATCGCCCGTCAGGGCTTCCTGATTGATGCCGTAGACGATGGTGGCGTCAACGTCGGCTTCACTGGCCATGGGCTGGGAGAACAACACCCGTGGCGCACGCGCTGAAAGAAAGCGCTCGCCGTCAGCACGGGTGTTGTGGACGCCGGAGCATTCGAGCACCAGATCCACGTCGAGGGAGCCCCAGTCGATGCCTTCCGGCGTCGCGCTGCGAAACACTTTGATGACGTGATCGTTGATGTGCAGAAAATCGCCTTCGACCCGCACTTCGCCGGGAAACCGGCCGTGTGTGGAGTCAAAGCGCGTGAGGTATTCGAGACTGGCCATGTCGGCCAGGTCATTGATTGCCACCACTTCAAAGCCCGCCTTCGCACCTCGCTCGCACAGCGCGCGCAGCACGCAGCGGCCGATACGACCGTAACCATTGAGGGCGACTTTATAAGGGCGTGGCTGGGGCATGGGGTTCTCAACATCTTGAGTGGTACAGAGAACCTGCAGGCGCGCGGCTCTCCCGCGACCTGCCAGTTACAGGCAGCAGATCGCAGAACAAGCCACGCGCCTACAAGGGCAACGCGATGGTGCTTAGTCTTCCAGCAGCTCTTCAGCCGTGGACAGAACGTTCTCCAGCGTGAAGCCGAACTCTTCGAACAGCAGGTTGGCAGGTGCCGACTCCCCGAAGGTGGTCATGCCGATGACGCGACCTTCCAGGCCCACGTATTTGTACCAGTAGTCGGCGTGAGCAGCTTCGATGGCGATACGCGCGCTGACTTCCAGCGGCAGAACCGACTGCTTGTACTCGGCGCTCTGAGCTTCGAAAACGCTGGTGCATGGCATGGAAACCACACGCACGTTCTTGCCGTCTGCGGTGAGCTTGTCGAATGCCTGAACAGCCAGGCCGACTTCGGAACCGGTGGCGATCAGGATCAGATCAGGCTCGCCACTGCAGTCGCGCAGCACGTAGCCACCGCGGTTAATGTTTTCCAGCTGCTCGGCATCACGCGCCTGATGTTGCAGGTTCTGACGGGAGAAGATCAGCGCAGACGGGCCGTCATCACGTTCGATGGCGTGTTTCCAGGCGATGGCGGATTCCACGGCATCAGCCGGGCGCCAGCAGTCCAGGTTCGGCGTGGTGCGCAAGCTGGTCAGCTGCTCGATCGGCTGGTGAGTCGGGCCGTCTTCGCCCAGACCGATGGAGTCGTGGGTGAACACATAGATGATGCGTTTCTTCATCAACGAAGACATGCGCACGGCGTTGCGGGCGTATTCCATGAAGATCAGGAAGGTCGCGCCGTACGGCACGAAGCCGCCGTGCAGGGCGATACCGTTCATGATGGCGCCCATGCCGAACTCACGAACACCATAGTGCAGGTAGTTGCCGGTGGCGTCTTCGCCGGTGATGCTGCGGCAACCTTTCCAGATGGTCAGGTTGGAACCTGCTAGGTCAGCCGAGCCGCCGAGGAACTCAGGCAGCAGCGGACCGAAGGCGCTCAACGCGTTCTGGCTGGCCTTACGGCTGGCGATGGTTTCGCCCTTGGCGTTGACTTCAGCGACGTACGCGGCGGATTTCTCGGCGAAGTCAGCAGGCAATTCACCGCTCATGCGGCGGATCAGCTCGTTGGCTTCGGTCGGGAAGGCAGCGGAATAGGCAGCAAAACGCTGATCCCATTCGGCCTCGGCGGCCAGGCCTTTTTCCTTGGCGTTCCACTCGCTGTAGATGTCGGCCGGAATTTCGAACGGGCCATGGGTCCACTTCAGCGCAGCGCGGGTCAGGGCGATTTCGTCAGTGCCCAGCGGAGCGCCGTGGCAGTCTTCCTTGCCCTGCTTGTTCGGCGAACCGAAACCGATGGTGGTCTTGCAGCAGATCAGTGTCGGCTTGTCGCTCTTGTGAGCGGTGTCGATGGCGGTTTTGATTTCGTCGGCGTCGTGGCCGTCGACATTACGGATGACCAGCCAGCCGTAGGATTCGAAGCGCTTCGGGGTGTCGTCGGTGAACCAGCCTTCGACTTCGCCGTCGATGGAAATGCCGTTGTCGTCGTAGAACGCGACCAGCTTGTTCAGGCGCAGCGTACCGGCCAGGGAAGCGACTTCGTGGGAGATGCCTTCCATCATGCAGCCATCACCCATGAACACGTAGGTGTGGTGGTTGACGATGTTATGGCCTGGACGGTTGAACTGGGCAGCCAGCGTTTTCTCGGCAACCGCAAAACCGACGGCGTTGGCGAAACCCTGACCCAGTGGGCCGGTGGTGGTTTCAACGCCCGGGGTGTAGCCGTATTCCGGGTGGCCCGGCGTGCGGCTGTGCAGCTGACGGAAGTTTTTCAGGTCGTCGATGGACAGGTCGTAGCCGGTCAGGTGCAGCAGCGAGTAGATCAGCATCGAGCCGTGACCGTTGGACAGAATGAACCGGTCGCGGTCAGCAAACATGGGATTGGCTGGGTTGTGCTTCAGATAATCGCGCCAAAGCACTTCAGCGATATCCGCCATGCCCATCGGGGCACCCGGGTGGCCGCTATTGGCCTTTTGCACGGCATCCATGCTGAGGGCACGAATGGCATTGGCTCGCTCACGACGGCTTGGCATCGCTGATCTCCTGGGGCAGATAAAAGTGGGACCGGAAAAAGGCGGCCATTTTCCCTCAGGCACCCTCCGGGGGCAATGACAGATCACACACCATCGGTGTTTTCCTCTGCCGCTGACGTGTTTTCGTACACCGCACCCAACAGGCGACGGCAAACGGCAGAATCACGGCGCCGGGGTGCCGCCACTGATCGAGCAATATCAAAACTTTTTGATATTGCCCTTGCGACAGCCCCGGTCGATAACTAGACTGCCTGCCTTATGAATCTTCGCGTGCCTGCCATTAGCCATGATGAATGCGACGAGCTGGCTGCCCTGTGCAAAGCCGGCGGCGATCCGCTGCGGCTGAATGTCTTGCGCGCACTGTCGAACGATTCCTTCGGCGTACTGGAGCTGGCGCAGATTTTTGCGATCGGTCAGTCCGGCATGAGCCACCACCTCAAGGTCCTTGCTCAGGCAGACCTGGTGGCGACGCGGCGTGAAGGCAACGCGATCTTCTATCGACGCGCCCTGCCCCACACCGAACACACCGGCGGCAAGCTGCACGCAGCGCTGCTTGAAGAAGCCGATAATCTGCGCCTGCCCGATGATGTACAGACCCGGATCGGGCTGGTGCATCGCCAGCGGGCCAATGCCAGTCAGGATTTCTTCGCACGCACTGCCGAGAAATTTCGGGCCCAGCAGGACCTGATCGCAGGACTGCCGCAGTACCGCGACAGCCTGCTGTCGTTGCTGGACAAGCTGAGCTTCCCCGCCGATGCCACGGCGATAGAGGTGGGGCCGGGCGATGGCGGTTTTCTGCCGGATTTGGCGCGGCGTTTTCGACATGTGACGGGCTTGGACAACAGCCCGGAAATGCTCGATCTGGCGCGCAAGATCTGCACGCAGAAGTCGCTGGTTAACGTCGAGCTGAAACTGGCCGATGCACTGACCAACGCTAATATCTCCGGCAACTGCGTGGTCTTGAACATGGTGCTGCACCATTTCGCCGCGCCCGCCGAAGCGCTCAAACATTTGGCCAACCTGTTGCAACCGGGCGGTAGCCTGCTGGTGACAGAGTTGTGCAGTCATGACCAGAGCTGGGCCAAGGAGGCCTGTGGCGATCTCTGGTTAGGCTTCGAACAGGAAGATCTGGCCCGTTGGGCCATCGCTGCGGGGCTGGTCCCCGGGGAAAGCCTGTACATAGGCTTACGTAATGGTTTCCAGATCCAGGTCCGCCATTTTCAGCGACCGGCTGGCAACACTCACCATCGGTACTAATCAGGAAAACCGTCGAGATGAGCGAATACTCCCTTTTCACCTCCGAGTCCGTGTCTGAAGGACATCCGGACAAAATCGCCGACCAGATCTCCGATGCGGTGCTGGACGCCATCATTGCCCAGGACAAGCAGGCGCGCGTCGCCGTGGAAACCCTGGTCAAGACCGGTGTGGCCATTGTTGCCGGCGAAGTCACCACGACCGCGTGGGTCGACCTGGAGCAGATCGTTCGTGACGTGATCTGCGAGATCGGCTACACCAGCTCCAACGTCGGTTTTGACGGTGCGACCTGCAGCGTGATGAACATCATCGGCAAGCAGTCTCCTGACATCAATCAGGGCGTCGACCGTGCAAAACCTGAAGATCAGGGCGCTGGCGACCAGGGCCTGATGTTCGGCTACGCCAGCAACGAAACCGCCGAGCTGATGCCTGCGCCGATCGCGTTCTCGCACCAGCTGGTACACCGCCAGGCCGAAGCCCGTAAATCCGGCCTGCTGCCGTGGTTGCGCCCGGACGCGAAATCCCAGGTCACGTGCCGCTATGAAAACGGCATCGTGGTGGGCATCGACGCCGTTGTGCTGTCGACCCAGCACAACCCGGAAGTGTCGTACAAAGATCTGCGCGAAGGCGTGATGGAGCTGATCGTCAAGCACGTGCTGCCTGCCGAGCTGCTGCACAAGGACACTCAGTTCCACATCAACCCGACGGGCCAGTTCATCATCGGCGGCCCGGTGGGTGACTGCGGTCTGACCGGTCGCAAGATCATCGTCGACAGCTACGGCGGCATGGCCCGTCACGGCGGCGGCGCGTTCTCCGGTAAAGATCCATCGAAGGTTGACCGTTCGGCAGCGTACGCTGGTCGTTACGTTGCCAAGAACATCGTTGCCGCCGGCCTGGCCGAGCGCTGCGAGATTCAGGTGTCCTACGCCATTGGCGTTGCACAGCCTACGTCGATCTCGCTGAACACCTTCGGTACCGGCAAGATCAGCGACGACAAGATCGTCCAGCTGGTCCGCGAGCACTTCGACCTGCGTCCGTACGCGATCACCACCATGCTCGACCTGCTGCACCCGATGTACCAGGAAACCGCTGCCTACGGCCACTTCGGCCGCACGCCGCAAACCAAGACCGTGGGCGACGACACGTTCACCACGTTCACTTGGGAAAAAACCGACCGCGCAGACGCGTTGCGCGCTGCTGCCGGTTTGTAATATCCGCCAGGTGCATTGCGCTTAGCGGCACCTGGTAAGAGAAAAGCCCCTGGCGATGCGAGTCGTCAGGGGCTTTTTGCTTATTGGTCGGTTAATTCGATTCAAACGGATAACTGGCCAAAGAATTTACAGGTATCGGCCTAAACCAATTGGCTATTAGTGTTATCGCGACGGGTGATAACGACTTTCAACCCTTTGATTCGCTTATCATTTCATTCAAATACATCTCATCTGCAATTTCGGCCGATCCCTGAACTTGTCTCTACGCTGGATTAGTAACTGCGAATCTCGCAACTCATCCAGCGTAGAAGGAATCCGATCATGGACGACACCACCACATCTGCCACCTATGCCAAGCTGTTTCCCGAACAAGTCGCTGATAAATGCGCATCTGACGCTCTGGAGGCCAACATATCGCCTTTGGCCTATCTTCACGCCCTCTATCAGCAAGCGCTGAATCTAGAGGCAATCGGTGATACCGCTAGCCAGATCAAGCTAGCCGACCGACGCCCGGATATCGAAGAGCAGGTTCTTGATCAAAGCAGCCTTGAAAATCAGCTCCCAGCCCTAACGCTTGCGATTGATGCGATGGAACGAAAAGCCAAGTCGCATGCAGGGCAAAATAAAGACCTGGCTGAAGAAATCGCGAAGGCGCAATACCCCGCCCAGTTGCCGTTCCACCTACCTCTGGAACAGATCAAGTCAGTGTTGAAGCAGAAAAAAACGTCACTGTTCGATCTGCTCCAACGCAGCCATTACAGTTATCCGAACTTCACCTCTGAGAATTTGCGCACCGACGAACTCAGGGAAGTAATGCTGAACGCAGCTGGCTTTAGTCCCGCGCTGCGCTCCATGTTACTTGATTACAGGGCCACGACGAGCAGCGACTATCTGCAAACACTCTATGGCGTCACCGACGATGCAACCAAGATTCTTGATCAACTGCCCAATGTCGACTTCCTGTCCAGACAAACTGGCCTAACACCGGAAAGCATTCTGGAGTTGTTAGCCGTTTCAGGCGTTCCTGACGACGGCACCGAAGCCATCACAGCAGTAAAACAATCCAAAGCCTACGCTGCTGCGGCGGAAAAGGATGCGGCACCGATCGCTGGCCATCTTTACGGTGCGGTGTTCATCAATAATGCCACCGCGCCAGCGCTGTCTCTGAAAGATATCTTCAAAGGGCCAGGGATCAATCTCAGAATCAAAGGTGCCAGTGCGGAGCACTTCAGCCGTATTCACAAAATGATCCACCTACAACATGTGCTGCAAATACCGTTTGCCGAAGTCGATCTTCTGGTGATGGCAGCCTTGCGCGCGGAAGGTCAGACCGAGGATTTCCACTTGACCCAAAATACGCTCAGAGCACTGGGCGTTTTCTGTTACATGCGTGATGAATACAGGGTGACCGCCGAACAGTTCGCAGCGCTCATCAATGGATTAACGCCCTACGCTGTGGGCGAAGAAACACCTTTTCTGGATCGGGTTCTAGATGGTCCTGGCGCAGGACAAATGGCCGACACTTCGGATTGGCTGAAGCTCGACGGCCGCGAATTCGACATCAGTGTCACCACTCAGACCAGCGACAGCCTTTCCAAATCCCCCATCGGAATGATCTGCCGTGCTTTCGCGCTGGAAGAACGCGTGGCGAATGTTTATCTGACCCAGGTAGTTCAGGGGTTGGGGCTCAAAAAGCCGACCTTGTCGCTGCCAGTCTTCTCTTCACTCTATCGCCTGACCAGACTGCCTCGTCTTCTAAAGCTGAGCATGGGCGAAGGCACCAGCGTTATAGCCCTATTGGCTAAATCAAATCCGCGGGTGTGGACGCAACTGGCTGGTAAACCGGAGATCACTCAAGACGAGCTCTATTACGAAGATGATGGGAGCGATGAAGTTAATACCGAAGCAGGAGAATGCGACATCCTAGACGTGTTGGCCGGCGTGATAAATCTCGAAAAATGGCTGCGGCGACAACGTATATCCGCACAAGCACTATTGAGTTGGCTCACTCCGCTGCCCGCTGACATCAGCGCCGAACTCAAGCCCCTTTACAGAGTGGATGCACGTATCCAGCAAACCCTGATCGACGCGCTTCCGCGCATCGGGGCGTCTCTGTTGACCGAGACGCAAATTGCACAAGAAGTGGGTCCGGCCGTGTTGCCCGCATCGGGCTCATGGCTCAACGCTTTGTCAGCATTTCTGGATGCTCGTGGCCTGGTGAAAGCAGTAACACTGGCTCCTAAAAAGAATCTTGCCGACATGTTGGGAGATGAACTCAATGGCAAGCTGAAAAGTGCAAATGGTTTGTTGCTGCAGGTAAGCGGGGACATCGACCAGGTCAAATACAATCTGGAACGGCTGATTACCAATGCAACCATCGCGCAGGAAGACGTCGTCAAGCACATCCTCAGCAACGCCTTAGCGAAGGATGAAGACGGCCGCGGACTCACCCCGGGGCATGCACTTGCGCTATTGCGCTGGGTCGAAGAAACCCGTTTCACGCTCCTGACGGACATATTGGCGGCGCAGGGCAATGCGTCCTCAACCGCGGCGACGCTCGAAGGGCTGAATCTTCAACTGTGGGACAAGCTTGTCCGCCATGCGCAGGTGATCAAATGCCTTCAGTTAAGCCCTGCCGGATTGACCGCCCTGCTGGATCACCCAGACTGGTTCGAACTCGCTGGCGACACCGACAGTCAGGATCAATCCCCTTCGCACCCGCCTGCACTCAGCCTCGACCTTTGTTACCAAGTTGGCTGCTATCGGGCCTGGATTGATAAATGTCAGAGCAATGGTTATGCGGAAGACGACGCGCTGGATTATTTCGCCACGCTCCCCTCGAGCGACCACACGGGTGCACCGCTGCAAGCCGCCAAACAACTCGGCAAGCTTATCGGCTGGCCCGAGAGCGAGACGGCACTGGCACTACCCTTTGTCAAGGTGAGCGTCGCCAGTTTGACAAAAACGTTTGATGACTTTCTCAACTTACTGACCCCCTCGGAAATGAACTGGTATAAGTATTGCGAGAAAAACCATGCACTTAAGGGGCTGGGCGCAATAATCGACCGGTACTTGCATGGCAAGAGAACCAATACCAAGGATCCAAAAGTGGCACAAATTTACGACAAGTTTGTGCAGTTTTTGAAAGACAATCCTGGCACGTTAAAAGTGAGTAAAGATCAATACCTACCGACAACAAAGCCAACATGGACACGCATCACTGACATCACGCCTGTCGAGTCAAGATCTCAAATAAAGCTAGAGGTTTACCCTCCGGATAACTCGACCGCGGAGACTGAATATACATATATCCACTGCGTACCCAGCGTTATAAGCGACATCGATTTTATTCTTCAGCAGCAGTCGCTCTGCGAGAAAACCGGGATGTCTTGCCGCTCACTACTTGACCTGTCACTGGTCGACAGCGATGCCTCGTTCAACGATGTGAAAAACATTGCTCAGATACTAATGGGTGCTTGCAGCGATGAAGAACTGGCGGCGATCCAACCCACTCTTCGAGAACAATGGCGAGATGCGCTGGCGGCTTATTTGCTGGGCTATTGGGCAACGTCGAGTCCAGCCCTCAAGAGTTTCATAGCGAACAAGGACGACCTTTCCAGTTACTTCCTGACGGACGTCTGCGTCAGTTCAGCTGTTAATACCAGCATTGTGATGCAGTCAACAGCCAGTCTGCAGCACTACCTGTACCGACTGTTTGCGCGCCTGGACCCTGGCTATCTGACTAACATTATTCCGCAAGAGATGTCAGACTTCTGGCGGCAATACCTGAGTGAATATGGAGCCTGGAAGATATGGCGGACGCAACTTAACCACCCTGAAAACCTTATTTACTACGCTAATCGTCCCAAGAAGAGCACTGCCTTCCAGTCTCTGGAAGTTGAACTTAATCAGGGCAAGCTTGATCCTGAATTATTGCAAACAGCAATCACCGGCTATCTCACAAAGTTTGAACAGACCAGCAACCTGCAGATTGTTAGCGGTTACTTGGATGGCGTTAACCCTAAAAATGATACGTATCACTTTATCGGCAAAACCAACACGTCTCCCCCTGAATATTACTGGCGATCGGTAGACATGGGGCTGCGCGATGACAAGGAACGTTTGAGCCCTCTGGCCTGGACGGAGTGGGAAAAAATTGGCATTGCACCGAGCGGCCAAATCACCCAAAGCAGCTACCAAGAGACGGCAAGTGATAAAACGGTCCTGAAACACGCCTGTGACACGATCCGCCCGGTCATGATCGAAGGGCGCCCCTATGTATTCTGGGTCGAGCGTGGCACCGTGGGCCTGCCCAGTTCTGACGAGCAAAACCAGACCCCTACCAAGTTCAAGAAGCTTTCTGTTCAGTACATTTACAAGCAAAGTGACGGCTTTTGGTCGCCACCTAATGAGTTGATGAGCCTGGATGGAACAAAAGATGGCAAGCGGCTTGATGACATGGTGACCGACGAATCGAGCACAGAGAAAGTCAAACCAAAAATCCCGAATCCATACCTCAAAGATGACACATACGAACCTGGCCTGATTGCGCTGGTGAACGTGGAAGGCGCGCGCGCCCAAGATCCGTGGTTGACGGTAATGCTATACGATTGTGCCCACACCTCCGAAGCAGTCGCCAGCCTTGGCAATTTTGATAGCGATTACTTTATTCAGTCGCGAGACCTGTTACTTATAGATAACAAAACACTGTCCGACGAAGAACGTGGCAAGCTCGCCATTAATATCTACACATCGAATCGTGACATTAGGACAATTCAATACCTCTACGGTGTAGAGGGCATGGTTATCAGGCGCATAGATGGGAGTGATTCCACTAGCGCATCGACCCCACCCGAAACGGCTGAATATCTTGATTCTTCAACATTAGACGAGCAGAGGGTAAATAAGTATGCAGAAAATCGTCTAAAAAGTGAAACCTATTTTTCAGCCTCCCCCGCCAACACTATTAGTGCGACTATTGATAACGCTGAAGATGGGCGCTTAGCAATTCGAAGCCATTACAGGCAAAAGATCTTTAACAAAAAAGTCGCTCCAACACTATTTTCTTCTGAGCTAGCTTGGTTTGGCTTAGTAAATGGCACACCCGCATCGATCAACTATCGCGAAACTAATATTTCTCCGCTTTCTGAAACCTCACACACGTTGCCACTGGAAATAATTTCCACTGAGGCAGCCCCTCCCCAAGTGTGGTATTCCGTAATAATTGATGAAAAGGAAATCACATCGATTTCGAAAGCAGCACACAAGGGCATAAAATCCGACTTATGGAAAGTCGAATTGAAATTAGAAAAACCAGAACTCCTGCTTAATAATAGCTTCAAAATAATTTGCGCATTCCCAAGCCAAACAGTCTCATCACCCTTAAAGATAATGGTTAACCCTGACGCTTATGAAGAGGTTACTCTTGCACTCTGGATAACGCCGCACCCGCACAGCCGTAGACATGATTTATCAGAAAGCTTTGAAAGAACCACAGTTCGTGCCGATGGGAATGCAGTTTTTACCTGCCCGGCCCGTCGGAGCGATATAGGCAAGTTTTGGCTTACGCTTGGAGCATTTATCGGCCACGATATCGTTGGCGCGTATAGCTCCACCTGGTCGTTGGAGATGATGACAACCGAAAAAAAATGGAACATCCCAATCAAGCGCAACGAGCAACAGGCTCAGTATCTCGACCTGAATGCCGTTGCCGATCAACCCCCAACATTTCCTACCAACACCATTCGCCTCAACACCCTGTTCGGCAAGCAACTCGTTTCCCGTGCATCGCGGAGTGTAGAGAGGGCGTTGGAGTGGGACGCGCAGTTACTCAAAGAACCCACAATCGACCCCGCCATTCCCAACCCGTCTGTTGATTTTCACGGCGCCAATGGCATCTATTTCCGGGAGTTGTTCCTCCACCTGCCGAATCTTGTTGCAACCCGTCTGAGCGAACAACAGCAATTCGACGAAGCGGAACGCTGGTTCACCGAATATCTCTTCGACCCGTTCCGAGCTCTCCCGGACGAAAAACAACGTCCCCCTTTTTGGAACACCCGTCCACTGGCCGAAGTAGGAGCTGGCACTTCAGAGCTGCAAAAGGTGCCGAACCCAGCGACCAGAGCATTCATTCTCTCGAGGTATAACCGGCAAGCGGTGTTGCTTTTGATGGTGGAAAACTGGCAGCGCCAGGGCGACCATTTTTACCGTCAACTCACCCCGAGCGCGCTCAATCACGCCTGGTTGAGCTATCAAAAAGCGCTGAAGCTGATCGGGCCGCTGCCAGAACGCACGGCCGTGTCGCGTTGGGTCCCTGTCGCGTTGAATAAACTGCAAGACTCGGCATTTCGTGCGCCAATCAACGAGCGCATCATTCAGGTGCGAAAAACCGTTGAACATCGCCTATTTAATCTTCGTCATGGCTTGACACTTGACGGCAAGCTGCTGCCGATCATGGACTGGCGCACAGAAGGCGCAGACTCGTTCGGTTTCGCACGACGCGGAGCCGGACAGATCCCTACTACCTACAACAGTGACCGAGCGCCCATTCCTGCTTACCGCTTCAGGCAGCTGATCCCAATGGCCCGTGCGGCGGTTCAACAGTTGCAGGACATGGGACGGCACTGCATGAAGCTGATGCAAGAGGAGTCAAGCCTCTCGCTCCGCGTCTTGATGAAAGAACAAGAAATCAGGATGTCTGAATTCACCTTGCAGATAAAACAGGAAGCAGTGAATGACGAAATTACTGCGCGCACATTATTGGAGATGGGGAAGGACGCCGCTCAATTCAGGAAATCGTATTACGAGGAGCTTCTCTCAGTGGGTCGCTCTGCGCTGGAGGAAACGGCGACGGGTGTGATCTGGGGAACGGCTCTTCTCAAAACGGCCTCTATACCGCTTGAAATCTCGGCAGGCTTGACCGATGGGCTGATACCCAATATCTATGGCACCTCATTCGGGGGTGCAAGATACGGAGAGATTATCAGAGCCGCGGCAATAGGCATGGTGATCGCGGCTGACTCAGGGGATCTTGTTGCTGAACAATTGCTTACCGAGTCTGAATACGAACGCAGAGCCCAGGAATGGGAGTTTGAACTCAGGCAGGCTGAATTCGATATCAAATCCCTGGAGTTTGAGATATCCGAAGCTGACATTGAGCGCAATGCGGCCACTATCAGCCTGGACGAGGCCCGGGCGCACCGAGCGAATCTGGAAGAAATTCAAAACGCGATGACCGCAGGCTTTATCGCGCCGCCGACCTATGCCTGGCTCGTCGCACGCCAGGCGCTGCTATACGGCGCCGCCTACGATGCCGTGCTTTCGGTCTGCCTGAGCGCAGAGGCGGCATGGCGCTACGAGATTGGCGACTACAGACGGCCCGGGTTCATCAAGACCAGTGCCTGGAGCGATTCCTACAAGGGCATGCTTGCGGGAGAGTCTTTGCTGGTTGACCTGCAGGAAATGGAAAACGCCTATCTGCAATGCAACGAGCGGCGCCTGTGCATCAGGAAAACCATTGATTTAAGGCCTCCAGTAGCGAAGGACGGGAAGGACAATTGGCCTGACATTGTCAAGAACATGGCGAACAGCCCCTTTATTTTTGAATGCAAACCCAAACAATTTGATGAGAACTACCCAGGCCATTATCTGCGTCAACTCAAGCATGTTTCGATTTCGTTCGTCATGGCATCTGACGCAGGGCGCACGCTTGAAAACATCAGCGCCATCCTGACTCAAACTGACAGCACGACGCTGGTCGAACCCGCCATTGACGGAGCGGAATATTTGTATAAAAGCGCTGGCAAGGCGCCGCCCAGCATCAAGCGCAACCTGCGTGCTCAGCAACAAATTGCGCTGTCGTCCCTGGAGGCAGACGACGGTCTTGGCTTTGACAAAAGGGATCGGGTGTATGAGCTCACGTTCCACGATGGCCGGTACCTGCCATTCGAAGGGACAGGAGCGATTTCCCGCTGGCAGCTGAGTTTCCCGGATGCCAATTTCGTGAAGTCGCTGATGACCTCAGACGGGGAAACAGTACTTAAGACCATCAAAATCCACCTCGTCTACACCTCGGTGGATGGAGGCAAGGAATTGGCCACCAAAGTGAAGGAGCTCATGGAGTCCAAAGCATAGGCAAATCCTGACGTTGGAAGCCCAAGGCCCTGCATCAGCGCAACCTTGGGCTCTCTTGCGCCCACCGTTAACACACGGTAACCAACCCTCAATCGCAGAAGACTTCCCGGCCGCGTAGGCTTCCTCGCTCTTCCCAAGCAAGGACGCTCCGATGCTGCTCTCCCTTCGCGCACTGGTCCTCTGTGCACTGCCTCTTCTGGCCATCAATGCAAACGCGCAAACATGCCCCGACTGGCCACCGGCCAAAGCCCGAAGCGAGATCCTGGCGCTGCAAAGCCAGATCACCCAGTGGGAGGACAGTTATCACCGCCAAGGCGTTTCTCTGGTGGCCGACGAGCTGTACGACCAATCCGTTCAGCGCCTCGCCGATCTGCGCGGTTGTTTCGCCGCCACTTCGGCGTCGCCCTCCAATCCGCTGAAAACCTCTCGCGGTCCTGTCGCACATCCCATCCCGCACACCGGCCTGACAAAATTGCCAGGCGAGGCCGCCGTTCAAGCGTGGCTTGAAGACCGAAGCGACCTGTGGATTCAGCCGAAGGTGGACGGCGTGGCGGTCACGCTGGTTTATGTGGACGGCAAACTGGTGAGTGCCATCAGCCGGGGCGACGGCGTTTTCGGCCAGGACTGGACGGGGCATGCCCACCAGATCGAGGCGATTCCTCGCCATCTCGCGTGGGAAAAGACCGTGATCCTCCAGGGCGAGCTGTATTGGAAGCTGACAGATCACGTTCAGGCGGACGCCGGCAGTCTGAACGCTCGCAGCAAAGCGGCCGGTTTGTTCGCGCGTCACGCGATCAGCGAGGAGGAAGGCGCGCAGATCGGCTTGTTCGTCTGGGACTGGCCGGAAGGTCCGACGGGGATGAACGAGCGACTGGCCGGCTTGAGAGCCATGGGTTTCGAGGACAGCGCACGCTTCAGTGAGCCGCTGGAGGGTTTCACTCAGGCAAAGAACTGGCGAGAGCACTGGTACCGCTCGCCACTGCCGTTTGCCACCGATGGCGTGGTCATCCGGCAGGGCGAGCGCCCATCGGCCGAGCGCTGGCAAGCGAAAGCACCTTACTGGATCGCAGCCTGGAAGTACCCGTTCGCACAGGCGCTGGCCGAGGTGCGCAAGGTTCATTTCAATATCGGGCGCAGCGGCAAAATCACGCCCGTGCTGGACATAGAACCGGTGCGCCTGGATGAGAGAATGATCGCCCGCATCAGCGTCGGTTCGCTGAAGCGCTGGCAGGAAATGGACATTCGGCCCGGCGATCAGGTCGGGATCAGCCTCGCCGGGCTGACGATCCCGCGTCTGGATGAGGTGGTGTCGCGCAGCGTTGAGCGCGCTCCGCTGAATATTCCGAGAGCGGAGGATTTCCATCCACTGAGTTGCTGGCAGCCCATCGAGGGCTGCGAAAGCCAGTTCCGTGAACGACTTAAATGGCTGAGCGGGAAGAAGGGCTTGGCGCTCAGCGGCGTAGGACCGGGCACGTGGGACAAGTTGATTCAGGCCGGGCAATTGAACGGTTTGCTGGACTGGATGACCCTCGACGGTGCACAGCTTGCTAACATTCCCGGCCTGGGCGAGCGCAGCAGCGCTAAACTGCTGGCAAGTTTCCAGGCCGCGCGTGAGAGGCCGTTTGTTCTCTGGCTTAAAGCCATCGGTTTGCCTCCGGCCACGGGCGTTGATCTGGGTGATTCCTGGGCGGCGCTGGACTCGCGCAGCGTTAAGAACTGGCAGGCCGAGCCCGGCATTGGCTCGGGCCGTGCAAAGCAGCTATATGCATTTTTTCAAGACCCGCAGGTGCAGGCGTTAAGTCGCCAACTGCGGGACGAAGGCATCGATGGTTTTTAGTATTTTTAGGGCCGCATGATTGCGTCGAGCGTGCGGCTATTTGTGTTCAAGGAGTATTCATGAAATTCCTGTCATCCCTTTTTGCATTCACCGCGTGCGGGTTTCTGGCCGCGCCCGTGTTTGCGGCCGACCAAGCGCCGGAGCCGTCCGGATGCGCCGCGAAGCGTCAGGACATCAGCACTCAGATAGAAAACGCCAAGGCCGCAGGCAATACCAATCAACAGGCCGGGCTGCAAAAAGCCTTGAGCGAGTTGAACGCCAACTGCAACGACGTCGACTTGGTCAAGCAGCAGGAGCAAAAGGTGCTGGATGCCAAGCGCGAAGTCAGCCGTCGCCAGGCGGACCTGAACAAGGCCATGAGCAAGGGCGATCCGGAGAAAATCGACAAGCGTAAAGACAAGCTGGCCGAATCGCGCAAAGAACTGCAGGACGAGCAGGAAAAGCTGGAGAAGGTGCAGCCCGACGAGGATGACGAATAAGGTCGTCTGTGGGCATCAGTCCTTAATGTGTAGGAGTGACCGGGGTGGCGCTCCACCTTGCTCGCGAAGACGGCATTTCCGCCGATGAAGATTTGGCGGATGTACTGGCCTCTTCGTGAGCAAGCTCACTCCCACACGGTCTCTTTCGCGGCAAGATCTCAGGGTGTCAGAGCTACGGTTGAGCGATCAAACTGAAACGCCAAACAGCGCAATCACCAACCCTAGCCCGATGATCCAGGCCAGCGAGCGCAACGTCGCGAGATCCGCCAGATAGAAGATGATGTAGAGCAGGCGGCTGGTCACGAACAGCACGGCGAGTACGTCGATCGTTACCAACTGAGCCACGCCGGCGACGTGAGCGATGATCACGCCAGCGGCAAACCCCGGAATCGCTTCAAAGCTATTGAGCTGCGCGTTGTGGGCGCGGCGCGGGAGACCTTCGAGGCGGTCGAGAAAGTCCCGGGGATCATGATTGTGCCGTGCACTGAATTTGCCGCTGCTGAACTTGGCAATGCCAGCGCACCCTATCGGCAAGAGAATCACGATCAACACGCACCAAAAAGCAACGGTCATAACCACATCCTTTTTTAGAATTTGAGCTTCATTAGAACGATGCCCCTCTACAGCCTAAGAACTGCAGCCTGGCGAAAGGTTCTTTCAGGTCCTGCATGCCTGAAAGCGTTACAGGAATCACACGCCTCCAGTGGGCCATCGTGCCCCCATAGTGGGACCGGCTTTAGCCGGGAAGGCGTCACCCGCCACACCGCAAATTTGATGCGCACACACCGGCCCCCTTCCCGGCTAAAGCCGGTCCCACTAAACATCGCATTCAGTCAGTAAAACGAGCGTAACGCCGCACTGATTATTCGCCATTACTGCCACAGCCATCCCGATTGGCTAAGATGCCAGCCTCCCAGCCGACGTCGGCTGTATCTCGTTGCCCAGGAGCCTGCATGTCCAGCGAAGAAGACGCCACCCTCAGTGGCGCAGCGCCGATGATTCCCGATCAGCGTCGGGAGTTGATGCTGCGTCAGTTGCGCAAGCATCAGGTGCTGAGCGTGCATCAGCTCATGGAAATGTTCGACTGCTCGCACATGACCGTTCGCCGCGACATCGCGCTGCTTGAGCAAAGTGGCCGCGCCTATTCGGTGACCGGCGGGGTGCGCATCGCCAGTCAGGTTCACAGCGAGCCCAGTCACCAGTCCAAAGCGGTGGTCGAGTTGCCGCACAAACAGGCGATGGCGAAGCTGGCAGCCAGCCTGCTGCACCCCGAGATGACCGTGTACCTGGACGCCGGCACCAGCACGCTGGAAATCGTCCCGCACATCGTCGCGCTGGCGGGCATGACGGTGGTGACCAACGACTTCGGCGTGGTCAATGCACTCGCCGATGCGACCCATGTGGATGTGATTCACACCGGCGGGCTGCTGGATCACCCGAACCGGTCCTGTGTCGGCGGGCTGGCCGCCGCAACCTTGCGGCAATTGGCAACTGACGTGGCGTTCATGTCGACCAGCTCGTGGGACCTGCAGCGAGGCACGACCACGCCTTCCGCGTTGAAGGTTGAGGTCAAGCAAGCGGCCATGCAGTCGGCGTCGCGTACGGTGTTGCTGACGACCAGCACGAAATACGGCACCTTTGGCATGTACAAGGTCGCGGGCCTGGAGCAATTCGACACGATCATCAGCGACGACCGTCTTGCCCACGGTGCTGCGGACAGCATTCGCGGGCTTGGGGTTGAATTGATGTTGGCGTCAGTGGGTAAGGTCGTGCTCTCCTGAGGCTGACATCTCTGGTGTGGGAGTGAGCTTGCTCGCGAAGCAGTCTTTCAGCCGCTGAAGATGCGGTGCATGCTCCTGCTGCTTCGCGAGCAAGCTCGCTCCCACAATTTACGTGCTGACAGAGACATCCCACCCAAAACCGTGCACCCAAGCCTTGGCAGCCAGCCAGGGCTTTTTTGTGCCCGATCAGGCTGATGTTAATTTTTGTTAACTCAAAAAAGCACTTCACATTATCCGATCACAGGTTCACTATCTTTAACAGATCAGAACAAACACCGTTCGAGTGCTGATGAACTTCGGCGCTCACCCGAGGAGAAATTCATGAATAACAAGAATGTCGGCGTCATTGGTCTGGGTGCGATGGGCCTGGGCATTGCGCGCTCCCTGCTGCGCAGCGGCTTCAACGTTCATGCCTGTGACGTGCGCGCGGCCGTGACCGAGCAATTCGCCAGCGAAGGCGGCGTTGCCTGTGAATCTCCTGCGAGCATGGCCGATGCCTGCGACGTGATCATCACCGTCGTGGTCAACGCCGAGCAGACCGAAACCGTATTGTTCGGCGACAACGGCGCAGTCGCCGCCTTGCGCCCGGGCAGCCTGATCATCGGTTGCGCCACGGTCGCACCGACCTTCGCCATCGAACTGGGTCAACGCCTCACCGAAAAAGGCCTGCTTTACCTCGACGCTCCGATCTCCGGTGGCGCGGCCAAAGCGGCTGCGGGTGAAATGACGATGATGACTTCCGGCCCGGCTGATTCCTACGCCAAGGCCGACGCGATTCTCAACGGCATGGCGGGCAAGGTCTATCGCTTGGGCGACGTCCACGGCCTGGGCTCCAAAGTCAAAATCATCAATCAGTTGCTGGCCGGGGTACACATCGCCGCCAGCGCCGAAGCCATGGCCCTGGGCCTGCGCGAAGGCGTCGACGCGGACGCGCTGTACGAAGTGATCACCAACAGCGCCGGTAACTCGTGGATGTTCGAGAACCGCGTGCCGCACATCCTCAAGGCGGACTACACGCCGCTGTCGGCCGTGGACATCTTCGTCAAAGACCTGGGCCTGGTGCTGGATACCGCCCGCGCCAGCAAATTCCCGCTGCCGCTGTCGTCCACCGCCCACCAGATGTTCATGCAGGCCTCCACCGCAGGCTTCGGGCGCGAGGATGATTCTGCCGTGATCAAGATTTTCCCAGGCATCGAACTGCCGACCGCCAAGCCTGAAAACAACTGAGATGACGCTGATGAGCACCACGACTCCGCGCCCTCTGTTGGGCTGCATCGCCGATGACTTCACCGGCGCCACCGATCTGGCCAACATGCTGGTGCGCGGCGGCATGCGCACCGTGCAGAGCATTGGCATCCCGAGCGCCGACAGCCTGGCCGAACTGGATGCCGACGCCATCGTCATCGCGCTGAAATCCCGCACCACGCCGGCTGCAGAAGCGGTTGAGGAATCCCTTGCCGCGCTGCAATGGCTGCGTGATCGCGGCTGTGAGCAGATCTTCTTCAAGTACTGCTCGACGTTCGACTCCACCGCCAAAGGCAACATCGGTCAGGTCAGCGAAGCGCTGCTCAAGGCGCTGAACAGCGACTTCACTTTGGCGTGCCCGGCATTTCCGGAAAACGGTCGCACGATTTTCCGCGGCCACTTGTTCGTGCAGGACCAATTGCTCAGCGAATGCGGCATGCAGAACCATCCGCTGACGCCGATGACCGACGCCAATCTGGTGCGCGTGCTGCAATCGCAAACCACCCAAAAGGTGGGCTTGTTGCGTTACGACAGCATCGCCAAAGGCGTCAACGGCGTGCGGGCACGCATCAGCGAGCTGCGTGCCGAAGGCGTCGTCATGGCGATTGCCGACGCATTGTCGGACGCTGATTTGGACACGCTGGGCGAGGCCTGCGCCGACCTGCCGCTGCTCACCGGTGGCTCGGGTCTGGCGCTGGGTCTTCCGGGTAATTTCCGTAAAGCGGGCAAATTGCGTGATATCGATGCCGCGAAGCTTGAGCAGATCGACGGCGGTGATGTGGTGCTGGCGGGCAGCGCATCGGTCGCCACCAACGGCCAGGTGGCCGCCTGGCTTGAGGCCAGCCGGCCTGCGCTGCGCATCGATCCACTGGCACTGGCTGAAGGCAAACCGGTTGTTGCCGATGCGCTGGCATTCGCCCGCGATGCCGGGCAAACCGTGTTGATCTACGCGACCAGCAGCCCGGACGAAGTCAAAGCCGTGCAGCAAAAACTCGGCGTCGAACGTGCCGGCGCGCTGGTCGAGGACGCACTGGGCCAGATCGCTCGCGGACTGCTGGACGCGGGCGTTAAGCGCTTTGTCGTCGCCGGCGGCGAAACCTCCGGCGCCGTGGTTCAGGCCTTGGGCGTGAGCCTGCTGAAGATCGGCGCGCAAATCGACCCGGGGGTTCCAGCGACCATCAGCAGCGGCGCGATGCCTCTGGCCCTGGCGCTGAAGTCCGGGAATTTCGGTGGCCGCGACTTTTTCGACAAAGCCCTCAAGCAACTGGCGGGGGGTGCCCAATGAGCAACGTAACCAGCAGTTCAGTGAGCGCCGAAAACAAGCAGCGTGAAGAAATCTGCACCATCGGCCGCTTGCTGTTCGGGCGCGGCTACACCGTTGGCAGCGCAGGCAACATCAGCGCGCGTCTCGACGATGGCTGGCTGATCACGCCAACTGACGCGTGCCTGGGGCGTCTTGATCCTGACGCCATCGCCAAGGTCAATCTGGCCGGCGAATGGGTTTCCGGCGACAAGCCCTCGAAGACCCTGGCCCTGCATCGTCAGGTCTACGACCGCAATGCCAGCGTCGGCGGCGTGGTGCACACCCACTCGACGCATCTGGTCGCGCTGACACTGGCCGGCGTCTGGAAACCGGACGACATCCTCCCGCCCATCACGCCGTATCAGGTGATGAAAGTCGGGCACATTCCCCTGATTGCCTACGAGCGCCCCGGCTCGCCGAACGTCGCTGAACAAGTGGCGAAACTGGCGAACAGCGTGCGCGGCGTGATGCTCGAGCGACTCGGCCCGGTGATCTGGGAAAGCTCGGTCGCCAAGGCTTCTTATGCGCTGGAAGAGCTGGAGGAGACGGCACGCCTCTGGCTGATGAGCAACCCTAAACCTGAACCGCTGGACGCAGCGGCTCTGGAAGAACTGCGCCAGACGTTTGGCGTGAACTGGTAACCCCAACGGCGTTTTGATCGAAAACCGGACTCCCGGTTTTCGGCGGACCGGCTTCGCCGGAAAACAATAACAACGGGACACAACATGACTCCTCTATTGCTCATGATCATCGCCGGAGCCGGCATTGCGCTGTTGCTGCTTCTGGTCCTGAAATACAAATTCCAACCGTTCGTTGCACTGATGCTGGTCAGCATTATCGTGGCGCTGGTGGCCGGGGTTAAACCCAGCGATCTGGTGGCGACCATCGAAGGCGGCATGGGCAAAACCCTCGGCCACATCGCGATCATCATTGCCTTGGGCGCCATGATCGGCCGCATCATCGAGCTGTCCGGCGGCGCCGAGGCGCTGGCCAAGACGCTGATCAACCGCTTCGGCAACCGGCGCACGCCGCTGGCCCTGACCGTCGCGGGGTTCATGGTCGGTATTCCGGTGTTCTTCGAAGTGGGCGTGATCATCCTTATGCCGCTGGCCTATGGTGTCGCCCGTGCCGCACGTAAACCGCTGCTGATTTTCGCGCTGCCCATGTGCGCCGCGCTGCTGTCGGTTCACGCCTTCCTGCCGCCACATCCGGGCGCCGTTGCGGCAGCCGGTCAGCTGGGGGCGGACCTGGGTCGCGTGTTGATGTTCGGGCTGCCGATCGTTGCTGTGTTGTGCCTGATCGGCTACCTGATTGCCGGTCGCATCACCCGCAAGACCTACCCGATGACTGACGATATTCGGAGCGAAGTCTACGGTCCGCACATCACCAACCAGGATCTGGTGGCGTGGGCGAACAACGATTACTCAACGACCTCCGAAGCGGCACACGCCAAGGTGCTGGGCCTGGAAGAAAGCGCCAGCAGCCTGGCGGCACGTCTGCCAAAAGCGCCGGCGCCGGGCGCAGGCATCATCATTGCGTTGATTCTGCTGCCGATCATTCTAATCCTGCTGGGCACACTGGCGACCACGATGTTGCCCGCCGAATCAATGCTGCGCAGCGTGCTGACCGTTCTCGGTGCGCCGCTGGTGGCGCTGCTGATCGACACGCTGCTCTGCGCGTGGCTGCTGGGTTCGCGCCGTGGCTGGAGCCGCAGTCAGGTGTCCGATGTCGTGGGTTCGGCATTGCCCGGCGTGGCGATGGTGATTTTGATTGCAGGCGCTGGCGGCGTGTTCGGCAAGGTGCTGGTCGATACCGGTATTGGCGCGGTGGTTTCCGAAGCGCTGCGCAACACCGGCCTGCCGGTTCTCGCCCTGGGCTTTCTGCTGACACTGCTGTTGCGCGCCGTACAGGGCTCGACCACAGTGGCGCTGGTGACCACGGCCGGCATTCTCAGCCCGCTGATCGCCACGCTGAACCTGAGCGCCAACCACATGGCCCTGCTCTGCCTGGCCATGGGCGGTGGCGGTCTGGCCATGTCGCACATTAACGACGCCGGTTACTGGATGTTCACCAAACTGGCGGGCCTGAACGTTGCCGACGGCCTGCGCACCTGGACCTTCCTGGTGACCATTCTGGGCACCCTCGGGTTCTTGATGACGCTGCTGCTCTGGCCTTTCGTCTAACGGCTTCAATTAGGAGATAACCATGCCTCGCTTCGCTGCCAACCTCAGCATGATGTATCCGCAACACGACTTTCTGGCGCGTTTCTCGGCTGCGGCGAGTGACGGCTTCAAGGGCGTGGAGTACCTGTTCCCGTACGACTTCAAGGCCGAGGAAATCAAGCTGCGTCTGGACGACTTCGGTTTGACCCAGGCGCTGTTCAACGCCCCGCCCGGCGACTTCACCAAGGGCGAGCGTGGCATTGCTTCGTTGCCGGGCCGGGAGAGTGAATTCCGCGACGGCTTCCAGAAGGCGCTGGATTACGCAGCGGTGCTGGGCAACGACCGCATTCACGTCATGGCCGGTTTGCTGCCCAGTGAAGACCTGCGCCAGAAGCATCACGCGGTGTACCTGGAAAACATGAGCTTCGCCGCACAACAGGCGGCCAAGGTGGGGTTGACGGTGTTGATCGAGCCGATCAACACCCGCGACATTCCGGGCTTCTTCCTCAACCGTCAGGATCAGGGCCAGGCGGTGCTTAAAGAAGTCGGCGCCGATAATCTGCGGGTGCAGTTCGACTGCTACCACTGCCAGATCGTGGAAGGCGACGTCACCAGCAAACTGCGCCGCGACTTCGCCGGCATCGGCCACATCCAGATCGCCGGCGTGCCGGACCGCCATGAGCCGAGCGTGGGGGAAGTGAATTACCCGTGGCTGTTCGAAGAGATCGACCGCTTGGGCTACACCGGCTGGGTCGGCTGCGAATACCGTCCGAAAGGCGATACCAGCGAAGGCCTGCAGTGGCTGCGCGATTGGCAGGCACGTCATCCGGCATAACAGGCGCTGTCTTTTTACTGTAGGAGTGAGCTTGCTCGCGATGCGTCAGACCAGACGAAGCTTCTTCGCCTGACACACCGCAATCGCGAGCAAGCTCACTCCTACGAGTTTTTCCTTGATCAGTCATCCGCGTCCATTGCGCGATCACTCGTTGATCACGTCTTCCTTGAACTGATCTTTCACGTAGCTGATTTCGGTCTTGCCGTGTGGCGCCGGCAGGCCGTCTTCGCCCAAGTTAACGAAGACCATTTTCTCGACCGTGAGAATGCTCTTGCGGGTGATCTTGTTGCGGACCTGGCAGGTCAGGGTGATGGAGGTGCGGCCGAACTCGGTGGCGGTGATCCCCAGCTCAATGATGTCGCCCTGACGCGAGGCGCTGACGAAGTTGATCTCGGAAATGTACTTGGTCACGACGCGCTGATTGCCCAACTGAACAATGGCGTAGATGGCCGCCTCTTCGTCGATCCAGCGCAGCAGGCTGCCGCCGAACAACGTGCCGTTGGGATTGAGGTCTTCGGGTTTTACCCACTTGCGTGTGTGGAAGTTCATGGAGGGGCTCCGGGGTGTTTGGGAGACGGGGGTGGATGTGCCCGCAGCTTCAAGCTTCAAGTCTGAAGCTGCAAGTTAAAAGCAGGCCCTCTGTTGTTTACCGCTTGCCGCTTGCCGCTTGCCACTTGCAGCTCAAAGAAAGATAATCGCGATCGCTTCAAAAAACGGTTATCACACCTTGTTACCGTTTTCCCGCCACCTGTCCGAGGGGCGCTGCAGCAGGTCAGACCTGTCAGGCTCGGAGAGGGCGTTGTTTGATCAGGCTTTTCGCCGGTCAAGCTTTAAACGCACAACGGCGCCCATTCGCACCCTACGAATGGAGACTCTTAATGAGTGCTGTACTGACGCCCAACGATTTCAACGACTACAAAGTCGCCGACATGTCCCTGGCTGCCTGGGGCCGTCGCGAAACCATCATCGCCGAATCCGAAATGCCTGCCCTGATGGGCCTGCGTCGCAAGTACGCTGCCGAGCAACCGCTCAAGGGCGCGAAGATTCTCGGCTGCATCCACATGACCATTCAGACTGCCGTGCTGATCGAAACCCTGGTTGCCCTGGGTGCCGAAGTACGCTGGTCGTCCTGCAACATCTTCTCGACTCAGGATCAGGCCGCTGCCGCTATTGCTGCTGCCGGGATTCCTGTTTTCGCCTGGAAAGGCGAAACCGAAGCCGAGTACGAGTGGTGCCTGGAGCAGACTATCCTCAAGGACGGTCAGCCATGGGACGCCAACATGATCCTCGACGACGGCGGCGACCTGACCGAGCTGCTGCACAAGAAATACCCGGCCATCCTGGACCGCGTCCATGGCGTGACCGAAGAAACCACCACGGGCGTTCACCGCCTGCTGGACATGCTGGCCAAGGGCGAACTGAAGATCCCGGCGATCAACGTCAACGACTCGGTCACCAAGAGCAAGAACGACAACAAGTACGGCTGCCGTCACAGCCTGAACGACGCCATCAAGCGCGGCACCGACCACCTGTTGTCCGGCAAGCAAGCGCTGGTCATCGGCTACGGTGACGTGGGCAAGGGTTCGGCTCAGTCGCTGCGTCAGGAAGGCATGATCGTCAAGGTCACCGAAGTCGATCCGATCTGCGCCATGCAAGCGTGCATGGACGGTTTCGAACTGGTTTCGCCTTTCATCGACGGCGAGAACGACGGCACCGAAGCGAGCATCGACAAAGCACTGCTGGGCAAGATCGACCTGATCGTCACCACCACCGGTAACGTCAACGTCTGCGACGCCAACATGCTCAAGGCGCTGAAGAAACGCGCAGTGGTCTGCAACATCGGTCACTTCGACAACGAAATCGACACGGCTTTCATGCGCAAGAACTGGGCATGGGAAGAAGTGAAGCCGCAAGTGCACAAGATCCACCGCACCGGTTCGGGCTCGTTCGATCCTCAGAACGATGACTACCTGATCCTGCTGGCCGAAGGCCGTCTGGTGAACCTGGGCAACGCCACCGGTCACCCGAGCCGCATCATGGACGGCTCGTTCGCCAACCAGGTGCTGGCGCAGATCTTCCTGTTCGGCCAGAGGTACGCTGACCTGAGCCCTGCCCAGAAAGCCGAGCGTCTGACCGTCGAAGTGTTGCCGAAGAAGCTGGACGAAGAAGTGGCGCTGGAAATGGTACGTGGCTTCGGCGGCGTCGTGACCAAGCTGACCAAGACCCAGGCCGACTACATCGGCGTGACCGTCGAAGGTCCGTTCAAGCCGCACGCTTATCGCTACTAAGCGGCAAGCTTCAAGCGGCAAGTGAAGGCATCACCATTGTCATGACTTGCCGCGTCAGGCTTTAAATCGTCCAAGCATTTAGCAGCACCAGGTGACAAGCCTTGAGCTGCAGGATATGGCGCACCGCCACTCTTGCAGCTTATGGCTTGTAGCTTGCCGCTGGAGACTCGCTCCATGAGCCAAGACCGTAGCTACAGCTTCGAATTCTTCCCGACGAAGACCGACGCTGGTCATGAAAAACTGCTTGCCACGGCGCGTACGCTGGCCAGCTACAACCCCAGTTTTTTCTCCTGCACTTACGGTGCCGGGGGTTCCACCCGCGACCGCACGATCAACACCGTGCTGCAGCTGGAAAAAGAAGTGCACATCCCGGCCGCACCGCACCTGTCGTGTGTCGGTGACAGCAAGGCCGACCTGCGCAGCTTGCTGACGCAGTACCGGGAAGCCGGCATCAAACGCATCGTCGCCCTGCGCGGTGACCTGCCCTCCGGCATGGGCATGGCCAGCGGTGAGCTGCGTTATGCCAATGACCTGGTGAGCTTCATCCGTGAAGAAACCGGCGATCATTTCCACATCGAAGTCGCGGCCTACCCGGAGATGCACCCGCAGGCGCGCAACTTCGAAGACGATCTGAAAAACTTCGTGCGCAAGGCCAACGCCGGCGCCAACAGTGCGATCACCCAGTACTTCTTCAACGCCGACAGCTACTTCCACTTCGTCGAGCGCGTGCAGAAGCTGGGCGTGGACATTCCGATCGTGCCGGGCATCATGCCGATCACCAACTACAGCAAGCTGGCGCGCTTTTCGGACGCGTGCGGTGCGGAGATCCCGCGCTGGGTTCGCAAGCAGCTGGAAGCGTACGGCGACGACACGGCAAGCATTCAGGCGTTCGGCGAGCAGGTCATCACTGAAATGTGCGAGCGACTGCTGCACGGCGGCGCCCCCGGTCTGCATTTCTACACGCTGAATCAGGCCGAACCGAGTCTGGCGGTCTGGAACAACCTGAAGCTCTCTGCGTAATATCGGTTTCAATCCATACGGATTGAAACCACGCTGGCTTCACCGGCAGGCTTCGTAACCAAGACGCCTGCCAGTCGGGTCGTTGCGTCCAGGCTTCTGTTTTTGTTGAGAATCACTGCTTCTATTTAGTTAGCTCGCGTCGTAATCTCGCGCGCATGCCGCTCATCCTCTCCCTATCCGTTGCTGCACTCCTCACCTGCCTGAGCTTCAGCGCGCTGGGTGAAAAACTGCGGATCGTCACCGAACCCTGGTCTCCCTACGTCATCGTGGACGGCAACCATGCCTCCGGCCTGGATTACGACGCCACAGCGATTGTCTTCGAGCGCCTGGGCATCGACGTCGAGTGGCAGTTTCTCCCGTGGAAACGCTGCCTGATGATGCTCAGTGACGGCGAAGCTGACGGCGTGCTCGACATCTTCAAGGACGAGACGCGCGCGGATCTGTTGTATCCGAACGAACCGTTGTCGACCATCGATTGGGTGCTGTTTCAGGCCAATGCAAGGCCGCATGCTTTCAATGGCGTGGAAGACCTGCACGGGCTAACTGTCGGCGTCTCTCCCGGTTATCGATACACGCCGGAGTTCGACAGCTCAACGGCGTTCATCCGTGAGCCTGCGCCAAGCCATGAAGCGAACTTCGGCAAACTGATTCGCGGCCGCATCGATTTAATGGTGACCGATCGCCTGCTGGGGCGGCAGATGATTGAGCGGCTCAAGCTGCAAGACCAGGTCAGTCAGTTGCCGGTCGTGCTCACTCACAGGGGGCAGTACCTGGCGCTGCGCCGCAATGCCGGTATGGACTTGCTGGCCCAGCGATTCAGCGCAGAACTGAAGCGTTTCAAGCAAGAACCCGCCTACGCGAAACTGCTAGAGCGGTACACCGGCGAAACACCGACGACGATCCCTGCAGAATCGGGGGAAAGTGTCGATAAAACCGTTGAGCAGCAGGAAAGCAGCGCGTTGTGATTGCTCTGTTATACTCCGGCGTCCCCGCCAGGCTTGCGCCCGGGTGCACGGTCTCACAGAAGACTTCTCGAACACGTCAGCAGCGCACTTTTTGCGCCCCTGCCCCGAGTTGAACTTACAGACCTCCACAGGACCGGACGCCATTGCACCTTCCAAGGAGTGTGCGATGACCGCAGCAGGGTCGAGCGCATTCACGTTACGTGCAGAACCTTAGTCTGCGCCTGGAAGATCATCCCTATTTGGGCCTCTATGGCCCCAACTCAAGACAGGATTACTCATGTCCTTTGCTTCCCTCGGTCTCTCCGAGGCTTTAGTCAGCGCCATCGAGGCTGCTGGCTACACCCAGCCTACCCCAGTGCAACAGCGGGCCATTCCCGCCGTGTTGCAAGGCCGCGATCTGATGGTCGCCGCCCAGACAGGTACTGGTAAAACCGGTGGTTTCGCCCTCCCTATCCTGGAGCGGTTGTTTCCCAACGGTCATCCGGACAAATCCCAGCGTCACGGCCCGCGCCAACCGCGTGTTCTGGTGCTGACCCCGACTCGTGAACTGGCCGCCCAGGTCCACGACAGCTTCAAGATCTACGCCAAGAACCTCAAGTTCGTCAGTACCTGCATCTTCGGCGGTGTCGGCATGAACCCGCAGGTTCAGGCCATGGCCCGCGGCGTTGACGTACTGGTCGCCTGCCCGGGTCGTTTGCTCGATCTGGCCGGTCAGGGCAGCGTCGATCTGTCCCACGTTGAAATCCTCGTGCTGGACGAAGCCGACCGCATGCTCGACATGGGCTTTGTTCACGACGTGAAGAAAGTCCTCGCGCGCCTGCCGTCCAAGCGTCAGAACCTGCTGTTCTCGGCAACGTTCTCTCAGGACATCACCGCGCTGGCCGGCAAACTGCTGCACAACCCGGAACGCATCGAAGTCACGCCGCCGAACACCACGGTCGAGCGCATCGAACAACGCGTCTTCCGCCTGCCGGCCAACCACAAACGCTCGCTCCTGGCGCACTTGATCACTCAAGGCGCGTGGGAACAGGTGCTGGTGTTTACCCGCACCAAGCACGGCGCCAACCGCCTGGCCGAGTACCTGGACAAGCACGGCCTCAGCGCTGTGGCGATCCACGGCAACAAGAGCCAGAACGCGCGCACCAAAGCGCTGGCCGACTTCAAGGCCGGGACCGTTCGCATCATGGTCGCGACCGACATCGCTGCCCGTGGTCTGGACATCGACCAGTTGCCCCACGTGGTCAACTTCGAACTGCCTAACGTCGACGAAGACTACGTGCACCGCATCGGTCGTACCGGTCGCGCAGGCCGTAGCGGCGAGGCGATCTCGCTGGTTGCGCCGGACGAAGAGAAGCTGCTGAAAAGCATCGAGCGCATGACCAAGCAGAAGATTGCCGATGGCGATCTGATGGGCTTTGACATCACGGCCGTTGAAGCCGAGAAGCCGGAAGTCCGCGAGCGTCCGGACGTGCGTAACCCGCGCAATGCCCGTGGCCCGCGTGGCGACGGTCCGAACGGCGGCGGTGGTGGTGGTGGTGGCGGTCGCAAGGACAAAGGCAAAGACAAAGACAAAGGCAAGGAAAAGCCGGCAGCGGCCGCCGCTTCGGGTGAGCGTCCGGCACGTCCGGCGCGCCCGCAAAAGCCGCGTCAGGGCACCGCGTCGAGCGAGTCACGTCAGTCGCAGCCAGCAGCGTCAGGTGCGAATCGCGCACCCGACGAATTCCTGGATGACGAAGTGGACAACTTCGGCAACCGCGCCGACTACGTCAGCCCGTATCAGAACAAGAACCAGAGCCGCGGTCGTCGTCCGGGCGCTCCTGCCACTGGCGCCGCACCAGCACCGCGTGGTCAGGCGCCAGGCCGTAGCGGTCCGCGCAGCGGTTCAGGCGGCGGTTTGGCATCTGGCGCTCCCGCCAGCACCGACAGCGCCGGCGCACCGGCCAAACGCAGTGGTCCTCGCAATGGCTCCGGCCGTGCTGGTCAGGCTCGCCGTGAAGACTCGCCGCGTGCCCGTCGTCCGGCACGCGAAGAGCAACCAGCGCGTCAGGAGCCAGCGGTTCGCGGGCCTCGCGACGGTCAGCCAGCACCGAAGATCATGCACAAAGAGTCAAAGGGCGATCGATTCCCTTCGGCTGAACAACTTGATCAGCTGCCAAGCCGCCCTCGCGGTGAAAAACCAGCCCTGCTGACCCGCAACCGCGAAGGTTAAGCAGCGCCGGTTGTTCTGCAGCCAATAAAACGCCCCGACTGGTTCGGGGCGTTTTTGTTTGCGTGATTCAAGCAATGCCACACACAAAAACGCCGACCCAAAGGTCGGCGCTCTATCACCACGACAACCCGTCTTACTTGGCTTTGACGCCTTCGAACGAGATGATCAGATCCAGGGTGTCGGACTGTGGACCGAGGTCCATCATCTTGCCGAAATCAGAACGCTTGATCGAGGTAGTGCCCTCGAAGCCGGCACGGTAGCCGCCCCATGGATCCTTGCCTTCACCCAGGAAAGTGGTCTTGACGGTGACCGGCTTGGTCACGCCATGCAGGGTCAGGTCGCCGATCACGTCGGCAGTGGTCTTGCCGTCAGCATTCTTGCCGACGTTAGTGACCTTGGTGGAAACGAACTTGGCGTCAGGATAGGTCGCGACGTCGAGGAAGTCCTTGCTGCTGATGTGCTTGTCACGTTCAGCGTGGTTGGTGAAGACGCTGGCGGTCTTCAGGTCGATGCTGATCTTGCTGTCTTCAGGCTTGGCGGCGTCGAAGCTGAATGTGCCGGTCCAGTCCTTGAACGTACCGTAGATGAAGCTGTAGCCCAGGTGACTGATCTTGAAGTTGATGAAGGCGTGCTGGCCTTCCTTGTCGATCGTGTAATCAGCGGCCATGGCCTGACCCGCTGTTAGCAGCGCGGTACCGAGGGCCAGTGCAGCCAGTGTCTTTTTCAACATACGTCTTCTTCCTTTTCAGTTGAATTGAGTATCAGGCCTTGCGGCCAAGCATACGTACAAGCGTGGCATCACGATCAACGAAGTGATGCTTCAAAGCGGCCAGCCCGTGGAGTCCAGCGAAAATCACCAGGGTCCAGGCCAGGTACAAGTGCACGGTGCCTGCGACGTCTGCCTGGTCGGGCAGTCCGCTGATCAATGCAGGCACTTCGAACAATCCAAACACCGGAATCCCGACACCGTCTGCGGTGGAAATCAGGTAACCGGCGAACATCACCAAAAACAGGTCCAGGTACAGAAACGCATGCCCCAGTTTCGCAGCGGTTTTCACAAACCGGCTGTGGGAAGCAGGCGCTGCTGGCGGCGGGCTGACGAAGCGCCAGATCACCCGGATCAGCATGAACAGGAACAGCGTGATGCCGATGCTCTTGTGCAGGTCCGGGCCAGCCTTGCGCCACGTGTCGTAATAGCCCAGCCCCACCATCCACAACCCTAGCGCAAACATGCCAAACACCGTCAGCGCGACACCCCAATGCAAAACGATGCTGACCCAGCCATAGCGAGAAGAAGAGTTGCGTAGCTGCATGCTGAATATCCTGTGAGGGCCGAGGGAGAGACTAGCGCTTTACCTATCGAAAGAAAGCGCAAAATGTTGCTTTGAAGAATCAGGAAATCCGATTGAAATCTCCTGACATATTTTCGTCCGAATGAGATTAAGCCAGCGTTACGGTTCATCCAGGCGAAAAAAAGGCGCGGTATCAAGCCGCGCCTTTGTTTTCAGCCGTTACCGATCAGTTTTTGCTGTCGGTCGCGGGTGCTGCCGGAGCCGTTGCCGGAGTGGCCGGTGCCGCCTTGTCACCCGTGGCCTTGGCCGGCGCTTTTTTCGCAGCGTCGGTTTTGGCAGGGGCTTTGTGAGTGGCTGCCGGTTTGGCCGGAGCCTTTTTGACGGGCTCCTTCTTCGCCGGTTCTTTCTTGGCCGGGGCCTTTTTCGCAGGTTCTACGACAGCAGGCTTGGCCGGTTCAACCACTGGAGCTGGCGGCGGCGTTACCGGGGCAGGCGCTGGAGCTGGGGCCGGAGCAGGTGCTGGCGCTTTCTCGGCCGGCTTAGGCTCAGGCTTGGAACCGCCGAACATGTTCGAGAAGAAGCCGCCAATGCCGCCGCTGCTTTCCTTGGCCGGTTCAGGGGCCTTCGGTGGCGGTGCTTTGACTGGTTCGTACGACTTGCCTTCAGACAGACCCTGCACTTGAGCGGCCGCGCGCTGACCCGAACGCAATGCGCCTTCCAGGGTGCCCGGGTACAAAGTGTCGGTGTGTTCGCCGGCAAAGGCCACGCGCTGCAGCGGTCGTTCCCACAAGCGCCAGTATTTGCTGATCTGGCCCGGGCCGAACGCCAGGTACGCGCCGCCGCTGGACGGGTCGATGCTGGAACGACGCAATTCATAGCCGGTGAACGCGCCGCGCGCCTGTGGATAGAACGCCTGCATGCGAATCAGCACTTGATCCACCAACTGCTTGTCGCCGAACGCCTGCATGATGCGCGCGTTGTCGCCGGACAGGTTGATCACGACGTTAGCGCCGCCCTTCAACGCAGGCTCGACCCACAACATGCCCAGGCCGGTGTTGCTGTAAATCTCGCCGGACATGCGCGCTTTGCTGTCCCAGACCGGGGTCTTGAACTTGAGCATGATCTGGTCATGCCAGCCGTAGTTGGTGCTCTTGATCGCGCCGAGACGCTGGGCGTCCAGCGCCGGGGTCATCTGAATCTTGCTCAGCGCGCGCAACGGCACGGCCAGGACCACGTACTCGGCTTCGTAGCCCAGCGAACCAACCTTGACGGTCACGCCGTCCTTGTCCTGATTGATCGCCGACACCGGCGAATTGGTCTTGATGACTTTCAGCTGTTTGACGAACTCCTCGGCCAACACCGCGCTGCCACCTGGCAGGCGAGCGGCGCGACGGTCGCGGTCGTCGACGTTGCGATTGACCCGCGTCTGCTGTGCGAGGTACAGCAGCGACAAACGCGAAGGTTCGTCGTAGCGCGTACGAATCTGCTGGTTGATCAGCTGGCGTGCGGTCGGTGGCAGGCTGAGACGGTCCAGCCAGTTGGCGACGGTGATCTGGTCCAGCGCAAACAGCGTGCTGTTGGCAGCCGGGTTGTCCGGGTCGGTGATCGAGCGGGCCAGGTCATCCACCGCCGCTTCGTAGCGCTTGATGGCTTCCGCGGTGGCCGGTTGTTTGGTCGCCAGGTCGGCGCCAGTGAAGTATTCGCCTTCGATCAGGTAGCTCGGGGTCCGCACGAATTCCGGCGCAGGCACCGCCTTGATCTTGAAGCGATCGATGTATTGATTCAGGACCGGCTGAGCCTTGGCGTTGCCGATCCATTCGCTGCCGGCCAGACCGGAGCGGCCGCCGACGTTGGGTTTGGCTTCCAGCAAGGTGACCTGCCAGCCTTTGCTCTGCAGCTCGTAAGCCGTTGTAAGTCCCGCCAGACCGCCGCCGACGACGATCACCGTATGCGGTTTATCCACGGCAAGCGCTGAAGCGCTGACCAGCCCAACCATCACCAGCGCACAGGCGCGCAGCCAACCTGAAAGCATTCAGCGAACTCCGGAGAAAAACGGGGGGAATTGTCGGATTTTGTTGTCCGATTTTTCGAAGAGCGCGAAGGATACGCGAGCCGCGAAACGCCCGCCAGCAATGTCGGCGAGCCTGATTTTCGCGCGCGCGGCGACTGAAACAACGCGCTAAAGGTTGTCCCGCTGGCATGCATTGCATAGGCTTGCGCGATTGTTTGCCCTCGCGCCATGCGAGCCGCTATGTGGAGAAGAGTAATGGGCCTTAACGACCAGTGGATGCAGCGCGACCTGAAGGTCCTTTGGCACCCCTGCACCCAGATGAAAGACCACGAAAAACTGCCGCTGATTCCGATCAAGCGTGGTGAAGGGGTCTGGCTGGAGGACTTCGAAGGCAAGCGCTACCTCGACGCGGTCAGCTCGTGGTGGGTCAACGTATTCGGCCACGCCAACCCGCGCATCAATCAGCGCATCAAGGATCAGGTCGATCAGCTGGAGCACGTGATCCTGGCGGGTTTCAGCCATCAGCCGGTCATCGAGCTGTCCGAGCGTCTGGTGGCGATGACGCCTGAAGGCCTGACGCGCTGCTTCTACGCCGACAACGGTTCGTCCTGCATCGAAGTCGCGCTGAAGATGAGCTTTCATTACTGGCTCAATCGCGGCAAGCCGGACAAGAAACGCTTCGTCACCCTGACCAACAGCTACCACGGCGAAACCATGGCGGCGATGGCGGTCGGTGACGTGCCGCTGTTCACCGAGACCTACAAAGCGCTGCTGATGGACACCATCAAGGTGCCGAGCCCGGACTGCTACCACCGCCCTGAAGGCGTGAGCTGGGAAGACCATACCCGCACGATGTTCGCGGTGATGGAGCAGACCCTGGCCGAGCATCACGACAGCGTCGCGGCGGTGATCATCGAGCCGCTGATTCAGGGCGCCGGCGGCATGCGCATGTACGACCCGATTTACCTCAAGCTGCTGCGCGAGGCCTGCGACCGGTATGGCGTGCACCTGATTCATGACGAGATCGCGGTGGGCTTCGGTCGCACCGGGACCATGTTTGCCTGCGAGCAGGCCGGCATCCGTCCGGACTTCCTGTGCTTGTCCAAGGCGCTGACCGGGGGTTATCTGCCGCTGGCGGCCTGCATCACCACCGATGACGTGTACGACGCGTTTTACGACGACTACCCGACCCTGCGCGCGTTCCTGCATTCCCACAGTTACACCGGCAACCCGCTGGCGTGCGCGGCGGCGTTAGCGACGCTGGATATTTTCGAGCAGGACAACGTCATCGAAAACAACAAGGCGCTGGCCCAGCGGATGAAGACCGCGACGGCGCATCTGGTCGATCACCCGAATGTCGCCGAAGTGCGGCAGACCGGGATGGCGATTGCCATCGAGATGGTGCAGGACAAGGCCAGCAAGACGCCGTATCCGTGGCAGGAGCGGCGCGGGCTGAAGGTGTTCGAGCACGCGCTGACCCGAGGTGCTTTGCTGCGTCCGCTGGGCAGCGTGGTGTACTTCCTGCCGCCCTACGTGATTACGCCAGAGCAGATCGACTTCCTGGCCGACGTGGCGACCGAGGGGATCGACATCGCGACGCGCAGCAGCGTGAGTGTGGCGGTGAGGGAAAACTTCCATCCGGACTTTCGTGATCCCGGCTAGCAGGCCGTTACACCCATTTTCCAAGTGCTGCATTCAACACAATCTTTAGAGACACAACCATGAGACTGTCCCGCTTTTTCGTCGATGCCACCCTCAGCGTCGGTGAGCACGAACTGCCAGAGGCCCAGGCCCATTACATCAGCCGCGTGTTGCGCATGTCTGAAGGTGACGCGGTGCAGCTGTTCGATGGCTCGGGCAATGAGTTTCGCGCCACGCTGGCGGAAGTCGGCAAAAAGCAGGTGCGGGTGCAGGTGACTGAAAGCTTCGCCGGTCAGCCGGAGTCGCCGTTGCACATCCATCTCGGCCAGGGTCTCTCCCGGGGTGAGCGGATGGACTGGGCGATTCAGAAAGCCACCGAGCTGGGCGTGACGCAGATTACCCCGATCATCAGCGAGCGCTGCGAAGTGCGTTTGAAAGACGAGCGTGCAGAAAAGCGTCAGGCGCACTGGCAGCAGATCGCGATCAGCGCCTGCGAGCAGTGCGGCCGCTCGGTGGTGCCGGTGATTCATGCGCCGGTGACACTGGCCGAGTGGCTTAAGCAGACTGAAGCGGACTTGAAACTGGTGCTGCACCCCGTGGCCGAGCCGCTGAACAGTCATGAAAAGCCCGGCAGCCTGGCGTTTCTGATCGGCCCTGAAGGCGGGCTGAACGACGCCGAAGTGGCCCAGGCGCAGGACGCCGGTTTCCACGCCGCCCGCCTCGGCCCCCGCGTGCTGCGCACCGAAACGGCGCCAGTGGTTGCGCTGAGCATCGCACAGCAGTTGTGGGGGGATTTGTAGGACCGGCTTCAGCCGGGAAAGCGTCAGGCGTCACGCCGCGAGATTGATGGCGCACACACCGACCTCTTCCCTTGTAGGACCGGCTTTAGCCGGGAAAGCGTCAGGTCTCACGGCGCAGGATTTTTGGCGCACACACGGGCCTCTTCCCGGCTGAAGCCGGTCCTACAGGGGTCGCGTACATCCGCTGGAGATTTAGCGGATGTGAGTGCCTTTTCGCGAGCAAGCTCGGCTCCCACAGGAATGGTGTGAGTCAGCTCATATTGCGGGGGCTTTGATACCCGACGCGTATCACCGTCATCACTCCGGTAACTCCGACTCTCTACGCCGCGCTTTCGCAGGTTCCGGTCGGGCGCAAGGTAGGAACTCTCCACGTCCAGACTCACCCAGCGGACCGCCATCCCACACCCGTTCACCTCTGGCGAAGGTCATCGCCGGCCATGCACTCAAGCGCATACCCTCGTAGGGGGTGTAATCGACGTTGTGGTGCAGCATTTCGTTGGTCAGCTCGATGTCCAGGTCCTCATCCCAAATCACCAGATCCGCGTCCGACCCAATGGCGATGCTGCCCTTGCGCGGATACAGACCGTACAACCGCGCCGCGTTAGTCGCCGTCAGCGCGACAAATGCCTGCGGCGTGATTCGCCCTTTGCGCACGCCTTCCGACCAGAGCAGCGCCATGCGCGTCTCGACGCCCGGAATGCCGTTGGCCACTTCGGAAAACGGCGCCGCCTCGCCGTGGGCACGTTTGCCGTCCGGGCCGCCGTAGCGAAACGGCGCATGATCCGACGAGAACACTTCGAACGAGCCATTCTGCAGGCCGTCCCAGACCACTTGCTGATTGCCGGCGTCTCTCGGCGGCGGGCTGCAGATGCATTTCGCGCCTTCGAAGCTGTCATCGCAGCCCAGCGATTCCGCGGTCAGAAACAGATACTGCGGACAGGTTTCGCCGTAGACCTTCAAGCCGTGGCTCTGGGCCCAGCGGATCTGTTCAATGGCCTCGCGCCCCGAAACATGGACGATGAGAATCGGCACATCCACCAGCTCGGCCAGCGCAATGGCCCGGTGCGTGGCCTCGCGCTCCACCAGCATTGGCCGCGACGTGGCGTGATAACGCGGCGCGCTGTGACCGGCGGCGAGCAGGCGCTCGGTCAGCCAGGCGATGCAGTCGCTGTTTTCGGCGTGCAGCATCACCATCGCGCCTTCCGCTCGCGCCACCGACAGGGTTTCCAGAATCTCGCGGTCGTTGAGTTTCAGGGCGTCGTAGGTCATGTAGATCTTGAACGAGGTGTAGCCCTCGGCAATCAGCTCGGGCAGCTCGCGGCGCAGCACGTCGTCGGTGGGGTCGGTAACAATGAGGTGAAACGCGTAATCGATGATTGCCCGACCGTCCGCGCGCCGATGGTAATCGTCCACCGCCGCCCGCAGGCTTTGTCCCTTCTGCTGGCAGGCAAAGGGAATCACCGTTGTCGTCCCGCCACACGCGGCTGAACGGGTGCCGCTTTCGAAATCATCGGCCATGACCGAACCGTCGCCGGTCGGCTGATCCAGATGCACATGGCTGTCGATCCCGCCCGGCGTCACAGTTCGCCCCCGCGCATCGACTTCCTCTGCGGCACCTTGCAGCCCCAGGCCCAGCGCGACAATTCGGCCGTCGCGCACGCCGATGTCGCACAGGAAACCGTCCGCCGCCGTCACCACATTGGCGTTGCGGATGATCAGATCAAAAGCCTGCATGTCGTTCACTCCGTCAGGCACGGGTCAGCCAGGCCTTGGCGATCTCTTCGCGGGTGGTGAACCAGACGCCTTCGCGGGCCTGGGCGTACTCGATGAAATGCTTGATCGCGCGGACCCGGCCTGGACGTCCGACCATGCGTGGGTGCAGCCCGATGGACATCATTCGCAAGCCGTCGGCGGATTCTTCGTACAGCACATCGAAGCTTTCCTTCATGTACTCGAGGAAATCGGACGCCTGGGACAAGCCCGGGGAGTTCCAGTAACGGAAGTCGTTGACGTCGCTGGTGTACGGCACCACCAGATGCTGCTTGCCCTCGACGTCGACGAAATACGGCACGTCATCGTTGTAGGCGTCCGAGTCATAGAGAAAACCGCCCTCTTCTGCCACCAGCCGCCGCGTATGAACGCTGGCGCCATAGCGGCAATACCAGCCCACCGGACGCTTGCCGCAGGTGCGCTCGAACGACTCGATCGCCAGACGAATGTGCTCGCGCTCCTCGGCCTCGGTCAGGCGGAACACCTCCTCCCAACGGTAACCGTGGCTGCAGATTTCATGACCCAGCTCAACCGCCGCCTTGGCGACATCCGGGTTCTGCTCGAAGGCCACCGCGCAGGCGTGAAACGTCGCCGGGACGTTGGCCTGTTGCAGGATGTCGAGGATCCGCCAGATGCCAACGCGGGCGCCGTATTCGTACATCGATTCCATCGCCAGATTGCGCACGCCGTCGGGAAACTGATAGCTGCCCCACTCGGTCATGCTCTCCTGGTCAGGATCGCCCATGGCCAGGGAACGCTCCGAGCCTTCTTCGTAATTGATGACAAAGTTGACGGCCAGACGCGCGCCGTTTGGCCAGGTGCCCTGGGGACGCTGCCGGCCGTAGCCGACCAGATCTCGAATGGGTGACGCCATAAAAGCCTACTCCTGCAACGTTCGAACAGTCGGCAGACCGCCAAGCCAAGGCTCAGCAGTCGATGGTTTTCAGTGCATCGTGGTCGGGGCCATCGAGGTTCTGGCCGGTGCGAAAGGCCAGGCCCATGGCCAGGGTCTGCGCAATGCAGAACGCGGCGGTGAGCGAGCGAAAGCCCAGCAGCTCGGCGTCGTTGACCTCGATCATCACCGAAGCGGTTTGTCCGATGGGGCTGAGAATGCTGTCAGTGATCGCCACGATGGGCGTCCCTGCGGCGACGGCTTGCTCACAGGCGTCGATGGTTTCCTGCGCGTACGGCGGAAAACTCACCGCCACCAGCACGTCATCGCCATGCAGCGCGCCGACCTGCTCCCGCAAGCTGCCGCCCAGACCGCTGATATGAACGGCGCGACGACCGACACGGCTGAGCGCGTAGCTCAGGTAGGACGCCATGGGAAACGAACGGCGCATGCCGACCACGAAGGTGGTGCGCGCCTGTTCCAACAGCTCGATGGCGCGCTCGATGGCCTCGACTTGCTCGCCTTCGGCCAAGTGCTCCAGCGAGACGATATTCGCGCGGCTGAATGCCGAGAGCATGGCGCCCACATCGGTGGGATCGTCGAGCAATTGTTCGCCGCGATAGTGCCGGATGCGCTCTTTAAAGCTGCCCTGCCCGGCCTGCTGCAACGGCTGCTTGAACAGGCGCTGCAGGTCGCTGAACCCGCCAAACCCCAGCGCCTGGGCCAGCCGAATGAACGCCGACGACGGGATGCCGGAGATTTTCGCCAGCGCCGCGACCGTGTTCAGCGCCACGTCGTGGGGGTGCTCGTTCAGGTAATGCGCCGCATCACGCTGCCGCGCGGTCAGGCGTTCCTGATGTTCGACGATGGCGGCGCGCAGCTCGGCCAGAGTTTGGGGTACAGGCATAAAAAGGCTCGATAGAAATCAGGAGGGACGCAGTTCTGTGATCGCTTGGGCCAAGTGCTCAACCAGACGATTCAGCTCATCGACGCTGTTGTAGTGTGCGATCGACACACGGACCACGCCGCCGTAAGGGGTCAGGCCCAACTGTTCGATCAGGCGGCGCGCATAGAAGTCACCAAAGCGGATGCCCATGCGGTGATTATCCACGCGGCGCACGATGGCTTCCGACTGAACGCCCTCCACCACGAAGCTGATGGTCGGCACGCGATCGCCGTCGGTCACACGGGATTTTCCGATAATTCGTACACCCGGTGTCTCCCGCAGAAACGCCAGCAGTGTCTCGGCCAGCAGGTCTTCCTGCACTTCAAAGGCATCGAAGGCGGCCTGCATCAATTGACGTTCGCTGCCGCTGGCGCCGAGGCGTCGGCCGATGTCGATCAGGTAATCGCTGATGCCGATGCAGCCGTAGGACAGCTCGTAGTTCAAGTTGCCGGGCTGCAGCTTGTAGGGAATGACTTCCTGACCGATGAAAAAGTGGTTCAGGCTCGGCAGCTCCAGCAACGCCTCGCGCTTGCCCCATAGCACAGCGAAGTGCGGGCCGAAGGTCTTGTAGAAACTGAACACGTAATAATCGGCGCCGCTGGCTTGCACATCGACCAGCCGATGGGGCGCGTAGGCCACGGCATCGACGCACAACTTGCCACCCACCGCGTGCACACGGCGCGCAACCTCGGCGACCGGGTTGACGCTGCCGAGGATGTTCGACGCATGGGTCATGGCCAGGTAGCGGGTCTTGTCGCTGAGCAGCGCGTCCAGATCGCCAAGCTCCAAGTCCATGCTTTCGGCGTTCACCGCCCAGACGCGCAACGTCGCACCGCGCTCTTCGCACAGCCGCACCCACGGTCCGATGTTGGCCTCGTGGTCGCAGTTGGTGACGATGATCTCGTCCCCGGCCTGGATCGACGGCGCGATGGCGCGGCAGAGGATTTGCAGCAGATGGGTGGTCGAGCCGCCCATCACGCACTCTTCCGGGTAGCGCGCGTTGATCAATTGCGCGACCGATTCCCGCGCCTGCATGACCCGCGCGCCAGCGTCCACCGACTCACTGTAGGACGCGCCCAGTTGCACGGCGCTGTTGAGCAAGTAATCGGTGATGCGCTCGGCGACCGGCTTGAGCACGGCCGAACCGCCGGCGTTGTCCAGGTAGGCGTAGCCGCTGGCGAGGGCGGGAAACTGGCTGCGTACGTAATCGATGTCCAAGGCATTCAAGGGATGAGCTCCAGAGTCTGATCAGTGATGCAGGATGGCCTGCAAAAACGCGCGGGTTCTCGGCTCTTGCGGGGCCGTGAAGAAATCGTGCGGGTTGTTCTGTTCGATGATTCGGCCGTTTTCCATGAAGATCACCCGGTCGGCGACCTTGCGCGCGAAGCCCATCTCGTGGGTTACGACGACCATGGTCACGCCGGAGCGGGCGAGGTTCTGCATGACGTCCAGCACTTCGCCGACCATCTCCGGGTCGAGCGCCGACGTAGGCTCGTCGAACAGAATCACCCGTGGCTCCATCGCCATGGTTCGGGCGATGGCCACGCGTTGCTGCTGGCCGCCGGACAACTGGCTCGGGTATTTCGCCGCGTGGGCGCCCATGCCGACTTTCTCCAGCAGCAGGCGCGCGCGTTCGTTGGCGTCACGGCGAGACATGCCGCGCACACGGACCGGCGCCAGCGCCACGTTGGCGAGCACGGTGAGGTGAGGGTACAAATTGAAATTCTGGAAGACCATGCCGACTTCGCAACGGATGCCGGCCAGCTTCGGGCCCGTTTCAACGCGTTGGCTGCCGACGCGGATGTCGCCCTGCTGATATTCCTCCAGCAGATTGATGCAGCGGATCAGTGTCGATTTCCCGGAGCCCGACGGCCCGAGGATGACCACCACTTCGCCTTGATCGACGGTCAGGTTGATGTCGGTCAGCGCCTGGAATGGCCCGTAGAATTTGGCCACGCCTTCCATTTCAATCACGGTGCTCATGCGCTTTTCCTCCCGGCGCCGTTACGTCGCTCGATCCAGCTCACCAATTGCACCAACGGCAGAAGCAGCAACAGGTACATGACCGCCGCGCCCACCAGCGGTGTTGGATTGGCCGCCAGCGCCTGGGCCTGAGTGGCTTGTTTGAGCAAATCGGGCATCGCCACGACCGACGCCAGCGCGGTGTCTTTCATGACGTTGATGCAGTTGCTGGTCATCGGTGGCATGACGATGCGCATGGCCTGGGGCAGGATGATGTCGCGCATGGTGTTGAAAAAGCCCATGCCCTGGGACGCAGAGGCTTCGAACTGCCCGCGTGGGATGGCTTCGATGCCAGAGCGGAAGATCTCCGCCGAATACGCGCAGGACACCAGTGACAGCGCCGCCGTGGCCGCCGCGAACGACGACAGGCGAATGCCCACGAACGGCAGCGCGTAATAGATCAGCACCAACAGCACAAGCAATGGAATCGAGCGCAGCACGTCGATATACACCCGCGCCAGAAACCGCACCGGGGCGTAGCCGTACAACCGCAGCATCGCCAGCACCAGCCCGCCCACCAGGCCGAGAATGATGCTGACCACGCCGAGCATCACCGTCACGCCCAGGCCGCGGAGCATCAATGGCAGCGCATCGACGAACACGCTCCAGTTGAAGAACGTTTCTAACAACTCCATTGCGATTCCTTGATGGCGAGCAGTGACGGGCGCGGGCGTGAGCGGTCAGGGGTTACTTGAGCACATCGACCACTTTGACGGTGCTGGACTCCGGATCAGCGTCGGCACCGAACCACTTCTTATGCAGGTCGGCGATCACGCCTTCTTTCTTCATCGTAGTGATGATGTCGTTGACCTGACCGGCCGATGCCCAGCCCTTGGCGTGCATCAACGAGTACTTCTCACCAGTAGGAATTTTCGCGACGACTTTGTATTGCGGCTTGTCCTTGATGTAGTACAGGACCGCCGGGATATCGCTGATGTAGCCGTCCATGCGGCCGGACGCGAGATCGAGCATCGCAGGCGACAGCCCTTCGTAGCGTGAGACTTCCTTGAACTTGTATTCGGCCTGATGGGCGTTGACCCACATGTCGCCGGTGGAGCCGGTGTCGACGCCGACCACCTTGCCGTCCATGTCCTTCAGGCCGTTGATGCCGGATTTGGCGAGCACCGACAGGGATTGGTCGCTGTCGTAATACGGCTGGGCGAAGCCCACGGATTCAAGGCGCTTGGGGGTGATGGTGATCGATGAAATGGCGATGTCAGCCCTTTTGGATTGCACGGCGCTGAACAGGCCGTTGAACGGGATGTTGACGAATTCCACGGTCTTGCCGGCGCGTTTGGCGACTTCTTTCACGACGTCGACTTCGAAGCCGACGATCTCGCCTTTGGCGTCCTGAAACTCCCACGGTACGTTGCCCACGTTGGCGCCGACGGTCCAGTCAGCGGCCCAGGTGGATGCGGAAAAGGCGGTTGCCACGGCCATGCTCAAGAGTACTTTCACATTCATGTCTTGCTCCCCGATTGATCAGTCAGTTCAAGAAGGCCGCCTTACCACAGAGGGGGCGTTTCGAGGATCAGACTAGGATGACGAATCAAATAATTCAACAAATAAAATAAATGAATTAAATGCTTCAATCGGGTGCGAAAGTTATCCGCATTGGTGCAGAGCGGAGAGCGCGGAAGGCTGTGGGGTGTACAGAAAATGATCAGTGATGTGCAGGATGATATGCACCGAAGCGGCGCATGGATTGCTCGCGGTGCGTCGGATATCGCCTATTCTGGGAGTGAGCTTGCTCACGAGGACATCATCCCAGCCGCTGAAAATCCAGCAGATGAATCGTCATCTTCGCGAGCAAGCGGCAGCGCCACTCTCGCCCCATACGCCTAAAGCACGTAACGCGAAATCGCAACAAAGTGCAGCAGGCTGCCGGCGATGACAAACAGGTGCCAGACCCCATGAAAGTGTCGGACCTTGGTGTCGAACGCGAAGAAAATGATTCCCACGGTGTAGAACACGCCACCCAGCGCCAGCCAGATGAATCCGGCCATGCCCAGCGCGGCGATCAGCGGATTGACCGCGACCAGCACGATCCAGCCCATGACCGCGTAAATGACGATGGACATCACCCGCGCTTCGGACCGAGGCTTGATTTCCTGCAGGATGCCGATGATGGCCAGCGCCCAGACGATACCGAACAGCGTCCAGCCCCACGTCCCGTGCAGCGTCACCAGACAAAACGGCGTGTAGCTGCCCGCGATGAGCAGATAGATCGAAAAGTGATCAACCTTCTGCATGATCACTTTCGCCCGGCCGCGAACGCTGTGGTACACCGTCGACGCGCTGTACAGCATCACCAGCGCCACACCGTAGACCGCAACGCTGATGATCTTCCAGATATCCCCCGTCATCGTGGCGACAACCAGCATCCAGACGGCGCCAATCGTTGCCAGGATCGCGCCGACCAAGTGGGTCCAGGCGTTGAATTTTTCTCCGTAGTACATCCGCAAACTACCTCTCTCAATTGCGTGACACGCGCCAAGCGTCCTGCTTCTGAACCGCGATGACAACGTCTAGTGTGGTGTTATCGAGAATTTAATGCAGTCAGCCGCCGATCTCTTCGGCACAATCGGGCGCTCTCAAAACAAGAATCCGGCGCGGATCCACACGATGCAGATCGACGAAGAGCTCACCCTCAAGAAGCTGGAAATCTTTCTGGCGTTCATGCGCACCGGCAATCTCGCGCGCGCGGCGGCGGAGCTGCAGACGAGCACGGTCAGCGTGCACCGGGCGATTCACTCGCTGGAAAGCGCGTTGCGGTGTCCGCTGTTCAAGCACGAGGGTCGCAACCTAACGCCCCTCGAAGGCGCTTATGTGCTGGAGGAACGCGCACAGAAGCTGGTGCAGGACGTGCTCAGCACCATCGAACAGACGCGGCAGGCGGCGGGGTTTTCGGCGGCGCGGTTCAAGCTGGGGGCGCTGTATTCACTCACGGTTAAAACCGTGCCGCAGCTGATCATGGGCCTGAAGATCCGCCGCAGCGAACTCAACATCGACCTGATCCTGGGCTCCAATATCGATCTCTTCTACAGGCTGAAAAACATGGAAGTGGATGCGATTTTGGTGTCGCTGAACGAATCCGTGAGTGATCCGGATTGCGAGCAACTGCCGCTGTTTTCCGACGATATTTTTCTCGCCACGCCGGCTGATTCACCCTTTGCGCTACAGAGCGAGGTGGACCTGAGCGACCTGCGGGAAATGACCTTCATTACCCTGACCCAAGGCTTCGCCACCCACCGCGATGGCGCGCGGGTGTTCGAGCAAGCAGGGTTCGAGCCGAAGATCGCCATGCAAGTGAACGACATCTTCACGCTGCTGAGCATGGTCAGCTCGGGAGTGGGCTATGCGCTGTTGCCCGGGCGAATCGCCGCCGTCTACGAAAACCGCGTCCGCCTGGTGCCGCTGCAGGCGAGATACCGCATGCAGCAGCACATCGGACTGGTCTTCCTCAAAGCACGGGAGCGTGACCCGAACCTCTTGGCATTGCTTGCGGAATGCCGGATGTACTCGAACCGGCTGGCACAAGGCTGAGTCTGACTCCCCCGTGTGGAAGAGAGCTTGCTCACGAAGGCGGCATTTCAGTCGCTGAATTTATAGCGGATGTACCGGCCCATTCGCGAGCAAGGTGGATCGCCACCCCGGTCGCTCCCACAAATTACCTGTCAGTAGATACATCTGCGGCACCTTCTGACACCGCGCTTTCTTGCATCAAACACATCCCCTGCGGGATTGAGCTTGCTCACGAAGACGGCATTTCGGCCGCTGAAAATTTGGTGGCTGTACCGGCCCATTCGCGAGCAAGGTGGATCGCCACCCCGGTCGCTCCCACAAATTACCTGTCAGTAGATACATCTGCGGCGTCTTCTGACACCGCGCTTTCTTGCGTCAAACACATCCGTGGTGGGAGTGAGTTTGCTCACGAAGACGGCATTTCAGCCGCTGAATCTATAGCAGATGTACCGACCCCTTCGCGAGCAAACTCGCTCCCGCAAGTTACCTGTCAGTAGATACATCTGCGGCGCCTTCTGACACCGCGCTTTCTTGCATCAAACACATCCCTTGTAGAAGAGAGCTTGCTCACGAAGACGGCATTTCAGCCGCTGAAAGTTGGGTGGATGTACCGGCCCCTTCGCGAGCAAGCTCGCTCCCGCAATTCCGACGCCGGCAGGTAGATCTGCAATGAGGCGCGCAGCGGCAGGATGTTGCTGAACACCGCGCATCCCAAAGCCTCAGCCCAAAATCCCGCGCACGATGAAGTAAAGCAGCGACGGGCCCAGCAGGCAGCCGAGCCCGGTGTGGAAGGTCGCCGTCAGCGCACCATAAGGCACCAGACGCCGATCCGTCGCCGCCAATCCAGCCGTCACGCCGCTCACGGTGCCGGCCAGACCGCCGAAGACCATCGCCGAACGCGGGTTATCCAGTCCCATCCAGCGCGCAGCCATCGGGGTGCCGACCATCACCAGAATGGCTTTGATCAGACCGGTCGCGATCGACAGCGCCATCACATCCGAGGTCGCGCCCAATGCCGCACCGGTCACCGGCCCGACGATGTACGTCACTGCGCCCGCGCCAATGGTGGTGATGCTCACCGCATCGCGATAGCCAAACGCGTACGCCACACAGCAACCGACAATGAATGGCAGCAACGTACCCAACAGCAGCGAGAACGCGCCGATCCAGCCGGCCTTTTTCGCTTCGGTGGCCTGCACTTCGAAGGCCGTGGCGACGATGGCGAAATCACGCAGCATCGACCCGCCCATCAAGCCGATCCCGGAAAACAACGCCAGGTCCGCCAGCCCTTTCTGGCCACCGGTCATCGTGCCACCCACCCACGCCAGCACCAGGCCGATGACGATCGCAATGGCCGAACCATGAATGCGCCCGAACGTCAGGCGTTTGGACAGCACCACCGAAATCCACATCACCACGCCCACGACCGCGAACGCAGTCACCAGGCCCTGACTGATCAGGTCTTTTTGAATGAGCTCCCACATATCAGCGGCCTCCTGCTGGCGAAACAGTCGGCGCGATCACCGGAAGCGGGTGCGCGAGTTCGTCCTCTTTGGGCAGTGGCTCGCCCTTGTTGATGCGGCTGATGACCGCAATCGTGCAGCCGCAGACCACCACCGACACCACCGCCGCGATGACCGCGATCGGCCCGCCCTTGAGCGCCGTGACGACGTTTTGCTGAGCGGCCATGGCCACGACGACCGGGATGTACATGGCGCCCCAGAAGCCGACGCCCATTTCGCAGCCTTCGCTCATGCCGCCGCGCTTTTGCATGAACAGCCGCGCGCAGATGAGCAGGATCATCGCGATCCCGACGCCGCCCACGTTGGATTTGACGCCCAGCAATACGCCGAGCAGATCACCGAGAATCACCCCCGCGAGGGTGCAGATTGCGAGTAACGCCACGCCATAAATCACCATTGTTCTTATCCTCAAATTGCATCGTCGAAGTTGTTGTTTTTGTGTTCCTTCGAAAGCAGCAGTCGGTTTATGAGTGGCGGCGTTCCTCCTCTCGTGACAGCGCGCTGAGCGTGTCCAGCCGGGCGCCCTGAAAGGCGACGACCGATCCTTGTTCGAAAACGCGACGCGCCAGGCCTGTCAGCACGGTGCCCGGCGGCAGTTCGATGTGCAGCCGCGCACCTCGCTCGTAGGCGGTTTGCACCGTGCTGCGCCAGTCGATCACCCGGCACATGTTGAACGCCAGATCGTCGCGGACCTTGTCGGCGCTGAGCACCGGCCGCGCGGTGCTGCCGCTGAGGTATTTCAGCGTCGGCGCTTTCACGGAAACTCGGGCGAATGCATCGGCAAGGGCGCGTGCCGGTTCGGCCAGCAGTTCGCAATGGGACGGTACGCTGACCGCCAGCCGCTTGGCCCCCGCAGCGCCCTGCTCTTTTGCGAGCGCAGCGACGGCCGTCATGGCTTCGTCTCGGCCAGCAATAACGAACTGGGTATCAGCGTTGATGTTGGCCAGATAGACCGGCGTCTCAACGCTGTGAATGCGTGCGATCAGGCTTTCGACCGTGGGTTGGTCCAGCCCGATCAGCGCGGTCATGCCGTAGCCCTGTGGATAAGCGCTTTGCATCAGCTCACCCCGCAGCGCCACCAGACGCACGGCATCCGAAAAATCCAGAGCCTCCGCGATCACTGCCGCCGGATAAGCACCGATGGACAAACCTGCGACCATGTCGGGGGTGTTCCCATCGGCCATCAGCACCCGGGCGCACGCGACGCCCGCGATTAACAGGCACAGCTGAACAGCTCGCGTCGATTGCAGGGAGGCGGCCTTATCCAGCGTCAGGACGTCCTCGCTCAATGCAGCGCTCGCTTCTGCCAGACACTGTTCAACCAAGGGATGCTCCGGCAGCCCATGGAGCATGCCCGGCTGTTGCGCGCCCTGGCCGGGAAACGCCCAGAAGCTGCTCATGCCGCAACCGCCTGCGCCAGCCAAGGGTTATCCACAAGCCGCGCGCCGTCTTCGGCTTTGAGCAGCACCTGGCGTGACGGTCCTGCCCACTCGCGCAGCGCGACTGCACCAAAGGGGGTTTGCAACTGAAGGTCGATGCGACACACCGCGCTGGCAAGCTGATAGACCAAACGAGCGGCGTGCTGGCGATCAAGAAAATCCGGGGTGCGCAAGATGAGATCGAGATCGCTGTCCGCGTGCAGCACGGCCACGCCACTCGCCAGCTCGAAACCGGCGCCACCCGCCACGCCCCACGGCAGGCCGAGCGCGTCCATCACTGGACGAATCTGCTGCAAGGCGCGCAACGCCGGCCAGTCAGCTTCGGGCGTCATGGCGATCAACTCTTCAGGCGGCACGCGCCGCTGCACATCGGTGAGTTTCATGTGAGTGGCGTAGCGCTGATCCCGCGAACGCCCCCGCACGCCCACCGCCACCAGTCCTGCCCCGACGCGAGCGCGGCGCACTACCACCGGATGACCCAAGCCGATGGCCTCGAACGCCCACGCCGGCGCGTCGATCGGCAACGCAGCCGTCGGCAGACCCCACAACAGGTCGTGGGGCAGCACCGGCTGGAAACTACTCATTACCACTGCGCCCGCAACAGCTCGCGGACTTTCGACGACGCCCCACGGTTCGGCGCGCCGAGGCGTGAACTCAGGTCATTGGCGCCGGCAAGGGTGTCTTTGATCGCTGCAATCAGGCAGTCCTGAACCAGCGTAAGATCCGACGCCGTGGGCTGCTCGATCTGACTGACCGACAGGGTTTCCCACAGCAAACCGAGGCTGGCATAGCTGTCGATGTCATAGGCCATCGGCGGCACGCTGGCGGCGAGTTTTTCCAGTTCCTCGACGCTGCGCAGTGTCACCCGCGCCGCGGAAGCCTTGCCCATGGCATGAACCATGACGCCCGGATCGCGCAGGGCAATCAGGCGATTGGCCTGATAGCCGTGGGCGAGGAAGGCCCCCGACATGGCCTTGCCCACCAACAGCCCAATCACCGGATGCCCGGCCAGGCGCGCCCGAGCATAGGCGTCAACCGCGCCGGCCAGCGCCTGGTGAATACCCAGCGCTTCTTCGCGGCGACCATAGGCCTGACTCGGCACGTCGATGATCGCGATCAATGTCCGCTTGTTGTCGCTGTCCCGATCCAGTTCGATGGCGCTGTCCACGGCCTGGGCCAGACCCCATCCTTCCAGCAATCCGACTTCGCCGCTTTGTGCGCGGGGAAAGCGGTTGGCAGGGTCAGCGACCACCGCCAGGAATCGCGCCGGGCGATCACCCAGTACGCCATCCGCTGCTTTCACCGACGCCGGCAGCCCCGCCACTTCAGCGGCGTTTGCGGCCAGCGCGTTGAACCAGTTCAATCCACGGAGTGAGTAAGCACTCATGACCGGTCTCCTTGATAGGCAGCGCGCACCGAAGCGGGCGCTATCTGCTGGGCAGTCTCCAAGTGCGACAAACGCTCGAGGAACCACGCGTATCGACTGCTGCGTTCCTGCTCGGGCTTGCCCTTGTGCAACAACGCATGCACCTGTTGCTGAATGGCGCTGATATCGTCGGCGACAAAGGCGTCCACCAGACCGCTGGCAAAACGTTGCTCGCCCCCGGTCAGGCTCCAGATGAACGGCCGGTCGCGGGAGTCGTATTCTTCAATGCCGGCTTCCTGCTCGATCACTTGCGGGCCGTTCAGGCCGAGACGCGCTTCCTGAGTGACGACCAGATAACTGCACAAGCCCGCCGCAATCGACATGCCGCCGAAGCAGCCGACGCTGCCCGCCACTACGCCGATTACCGGCTGATAGCGACGCAGATCAACAATCGCGGCATGAATGTCGGCGATGGCGGCCAGTCCGAGATTGGCTTCCTGCAAGCGAACGCCCCCGGTTTCCAGCAACAGAACGGCTGCCGTGGGAATGCCCTTGCGATTGTCTTCGGCGGCCAATTCCAGCGCGCCGGCCATTTTGGCGCCGCCAACCTCGCCCATGCTGCCGCCTTGAAATCCGCCTTCGATGGCGCAGATCACCACCGGTTTGCCATCAATGGTGCCTTTGGCGATCACTACGCCATCATCGGCCTGGGGCACGACGCCTTGCTTGGCCAGCCAAGGGGAGACGAGGCGCTCGAAGGGATCGATCAGCTCACGAAAACTGCCGTCATCCAGCAGTGCGCGCGCGCGTTGCCGGGCGCCGAGCTCGACGAAACTGTGCTGCTGCAGAAGCCGCGTGCTGTCAGTCATGACCGACCTCCTCGAAACCTTGCTCCAGGCGCAGCCGAACCACGCCCGGCGTGGCGCCGAAATCGTGAATGTCGATGCTTAGGGCCGGCGGCGTCTGGCCGTCGAACATGCGCTGGAACAGGTTTTCCCAGCGCGCCGAGCTGCCGTTGACCGACGTCAGCACCTGAATCGTCAGCTTGCCCGGCTGACCCGGCTCCAGCAGCACTTCCAGATCACCCGAACCGACACAACCCACCAGCGCGCGCCCCCTTGGCGGCTGCCCGGCGGGGAATTCAAAAGACAGGGTTTCCATGATCAGACGTTCCTCGTTTCATCGCCGAGCGCAGGCTCCAGGCGATCAATAAACAGGCAAGCGGCGAGCAAATCGGCGGCGCCGCCGGGGGAGGCGTTCAGGCCCAGCAGTTGTTGATCCAGCTGATTCAGCGCGCGACGGCCGCTGAGGGTCGCGCTGCCGCCGGCGTCCAGTACCCGCTGCGCACCGTGTTGCATGGCGTGCAGGCCTGCTTCACCCGCGCGATACAGCACGCAGGTATCGGACAGCGTGGTCATGATCGCCAGCAGCGCATCGAGTCGCGCGTTCTGCTCGCCATGTCCGGCGGCGCGGCTACGGAGGAGTTGCGGCAAACCGGTTTGGATGACGGCAGGGAAACCCGCTTGCGCTTGCTCCCGGGCACCCATTGCGCCGTATTTCTGCACAACGGTTTGGCCATGGCTGTGGCTCTGGTTGGCGGTCTGGTGACGATCTTCGATCAAGGCCAGCTGGCCGGCGCGTTGGCACAGCCCCTCCGGGGAAATGTGATCGGGATTCAGCGCGGCAGCGGTGACCAGCAAACCCAGTGCCCAGATCGCGCCGCGATGGGTATTCGCCCCGTTGGTCGTGCGCATCATCGCCCCTTCGCCTTCGCGACCGAGGCGTCCGATGGTTTCCCTCAACAGCGGATTGATCTCGCCGATGGCAATGGCGGCGTCGGCCATCTGCTTGAACGCGGGCCATAGCGACAGCGCTGATGCGTGCATCAGACCCAGGTGCAGGTCCGTGTGGGCGCCACTGCTGCGACGATCAACCAGCGCCGGTTTTGGCGACAGGTCGGCTTCGTCGATCAGTGCATCAATCGCCAGATCGGCCAGGCGCTCTGCCAGTGACGCGGGGTTCGTCGTTGCATCGAAGGCATCGAAAGCTACGTTGAATGCGCGCATTACCAGCTCCTGAATTTCGCAGGCGGGTTGTACAAACCGCCGGACCATTCCACCAGTTCGGCGATGCTCTTGGCGGCAAGCAGTTCGCGGCTGGCGTCGGTGCGACGAATCCCTAAGTCTTCAGGCAGCGCGATCAGCCCTTCGCGGCGCATGCGGGCGGTGTCTTTGGGGTTGTGGCGCAGGCCGATGGAGGTCACGCCAGCGACGGCGGCGATCATGGCCTGACGTTCCTTCAGGCTGCGCGCCTTGTACAGATAGGCGATGCCTTCTTCGGTCAGTAGATGGGTGACGTCGTCGCCGTAGATCATGATCGGCGCCAGAGGCATGCCGCTTTTTTTCGCGACTTCGACGGCGTCCAGGGTCTCGACGAACGTGGGTTTGCCGCCCTCCTGAAACGTCTCGACCATCTGCACGACAAGCTTCTTGCCGCGCTCAAGATAGGCGTCCGGCCCGTCACCGCTCTGCTGGCGCATGTCCAGCCAGGCAGGCGTGGCGTGACGTCGGCCGCGCGGGTCGTGGCCCATGTTCGGCGCGCCGCCGAAGCCGGCGAGGCGCCCGCGGGTGACGGTGGAGGAATGGCCGTCGCCGTCGACTTGCAGCGTGGCGCCGATGAACAGGTCAACCGCGTACTGCCCGGCCAGCTGGCACATCATCCGGTTGGAACGCATGGAGCCATCGTGGCCGGTAAAGAACACGTCAGGCCGTGCGGCAATGTAGTTTTCCATGCCCAGTTCGGTGCCGAAGCAATGCACGCTTTCGACCCAGCCGCTTTCGATGGCGGGGATCAGCGTCGGATGCGGGTTGAGCGTCCAGTTGCGGCAGATCTTGCCCTTCAGGCCCAGAGATTCACCGTAGGTCGGCAGGATCAGTTCGATCGCCGCGGTGTTGAAGCCGATGCCGTGGTTGAGGGACTGGACGTTGTGTTTTTCGTAGATCCCGCGAATCGCCATCATCGCCATCAGCACGTGCACCGGCTTGATGTGGCGCGGGTCGCGGGTGAACAGCGGCTCGATGTAGAACGGCTTGTCGGCGACGACCACGAAGTCGACCCATGACGCCGGGATGTCCACGCGCGGCAGGTCGCTGACGTCATCCACCAACTGGTTGACCTGCACGATGACGATGCCGTCGCTGAAGGCGGCCGGTTCGATCAGGGCGGGAGTGTCTTCGGTGCTGGCGCCGGTGTAAATGTTGCCGGCCCGGTCAGCCATGAAACCGGCCGAGAGCACGACGTTGGGAATCAGGTCGACCAGCAGGCGGGAATACAGCTCGATGTAGGTATGAATCGCGCCGATTTCCAGCAGCCCGTCTTCCAGCAACTGGCTGATGCGCAGGCTTTGGGTACCGGCGAACGAAAAGTCCAGCTTGCGGGCGATGCCGCGTTCGAACAGGTCCAGATGCTCGGCCCGACCCACGCTGGGCATGATCATGTGCAGGTCGTGGAGCTTGCCGGGATCGGCCTTCACCAGTGAGCGCGAAAGAAAATCCGCCTGCTTCTGGTTGTTGCCTTCCAGCACCACGCGATCGCCCGGCGCAATCAGCGCCTCAAGCGCCGTGACAATCTTGTCGGTGGGCAGTACAACGCCATCGGCGAAGGAACGCACCAGGTCGAGCCGTCGCAGTTTTTCCGTGCGACGACGCGACCAGCGCGGGTCAAGTTTCGTTGTTGTGGTCATGCTGATTCCACGAGTTCGCTGTCGTGGGGCAGATTAGGAGGGGCGGCGGCTCGGCATCAATCAAGCAAATGCGCTAATCATTACCGTGAGAGTAATGATCAGTCGGGCCAGTTGATCTGATAGCGGGTGCTGCGCCCGCCGCCCGGAAGTCTACGCAGGCAGTCTTTTCCCAACAGATCTGCGAGATGCCGAGTGGCGGTGGCTTTACTGACCTTGGCGACCGCCTGGTATTGAGCGGCGCTGATGCCGTCGGTGAAACCCGCGTCCGGCCTCTCCGACAACAGGTCGCCATTCAGCAAACGGTTGAGCACTTTGATTTGCTCGGTGGATAGCCCGTCATCCCGATGGGCTTGCCAGAATCTCGCCTTCGCCAAAACCCGGTCGATGCGCTGGATGGCCTGCTCAAACGTATGGAGCAGCGTCTGCAAAAACCAAACGAGCCACTCAGTGATATTCAGCCCACCGCGCTGGGTCGCCTCCAGGACCCGGTAGTAGTCCTGACGACGGGCGAGGATGCTGACGGACATGGCGTAAAAGCGTATGGCCTGGTGTTCGCCTTGGGCCATGGCCAGATCAGTGATTGCGCGGGTCAAACGTCCGTTGCCATCGTCGAACGGATGCAGCGTCACGAACCAGAAATGTGCGACGCCCGCGCGGATCAGCGGGTCGAGGGTAGGGTCGGCGCGGCTACTGTTGAACCAGTAGAAAAAGTCATCGAGCTTTTGCTCCAGGCCTTCGCGCCCAGGCGCCTCGAAATGCACCACGGGTCGGTCAATGCGACCGGACACGACCTGCATGGGTTCGGGGCCCCGAAGCACGCCAACCTGGATGGGGTTTGCCGTCAGCGCGCTCGTCTCGGGAAACAACAAGCGATGCCAATGCATCAGCCGTTCGGACGTCAGCGGGGCGTCATGTTGTTGGGTGGCATCCAGCATCAACTCTGCCAGACCCTCACTGCGCGCCGTCACGCGTTCATCGCTGGCGAGCCCGAGCCGTTTTGCCAGCGAAGAACGCACCGACTCCACATTGAGCTGCTCGTCTTCAATGGCCGATGAGGTGATGACGTTCTGCAATAAGGCGTCCAGTTCGCGCTCGACATTCGCATCGGCGCCTGACGCGCCAATCATCCCCAACAACTGACCCTGCGCCCGGGTACACGCCCGCAACAGCGGCGCCAACGGCTCCACGTCCCAGGAAAAGGACGGCCATTTGGGGTGTTGCCAAATCCATTTTGCTGACTGTTTCACAGGACGCCTCGAAGGTACATGAGCCGATTAGAAACTCTATTCGGCTCACCGGATGAGCCGAATATGCGGTTTATTCGGCTCATCGTCTAGGAGGGATTGGGGAGGAAAACGATATATATGTACCGCAATCGACCCTTTTCGACTTTTTAAACTGCCCACTTCACAAATCTGATATCCGAGCGCCATGTCGCAGCTGTCTGAATTGCCTTTTCCGACCCAGACTCCTACCGTTGAAGACGATATATATGCCTTTCAAGCGCCTGGAGATCTCATGTCATCGACTGTCCTGTCATTTCAAGCCGATGAAGAAACAGTACAAACACTCGACCCGTTGGCCGGCACCACTGGGCGTGATCGGCAATACCATCTACAGAGGGCACTGAGCCGCTACCTGGAAGCCGAGATGCGCAGATTCTGGCTATCTCGGACGGCATAGCGGATGCCAACGCAGCAAACCTTACCGATATCGAATCTGTAAAAGCGAAATACTTCAGCCTGATATGAGCCGGCTTCCGCTGGCAGTTCTTGAATGCTCCAGACAGACACAAGTTGAGCATGCTGGAGATCAAATTGTGGGAGCGAGCTTGCTCGCGAAAGAGCCGGGACAGCCGCTAAATCTTCAGCGGCTGAAATTCTGCCTTCGCGAGCAAGCTCACTCCTACAAGGGCTATGTCCGGCATGCAATCTGCGGCGGCTGACATGCATTCGTGGGAGCGAGCTTGCTCGCGAAGGGGTCGGTGCATCCACCAAATCTTCAGCGTTTGAAATGCAGCCTTCGTGAGCAAGCTCACTCCCACAAGGGCTGTGTTGGGCATGCAATCTGCGGCGGCTGACATGCAGGCGTGGGAGCGAGCTTGCTCGCGAAGGGGCCGGGACAGCCGCTAAATCTTCAGCGGCTGAAATACAGCTTTCGCGAGCAAGCTCACTCCTACAGCGGGCTGTGTTGGGCATGCATTCTGCGGCGGCTGACATGCAGTCGTGGGAGCGAGCTTGAACTGGTCAAGTGATTCTGGACACCCATTTAGGTTTTCAAGCAGCCGCTCGCTCCGCAGCTACAGGCGAACAGTAGCCGTTGTAGCTGTGGGGCCGGCGGCTGTTGTAACGCATGACATAACGCTGCACGTCCAACCGTGCTTCATGCGCTGACGAATATCCTTCTTTAGGCACCCACTCCGATTTCAGGCTGCCAAAAAATCGCTCCATCGGGGCGTTATACCAGCACTCGCCTTTTCGACTCATGCTCTGCCTTAAACCATGGGTCACCAGTTCGTTCCGGAATTTATGGCTGGTGTACTGACAGCCTTGGTCCGAGTGAAATAGCACATCTTTAGGTCGCCCGCGAAGCTCAACCGCCATTCTCAACGCCTCACAGGTCAGCGAGGCGTCGGGTGTCATCGAAAAGGACCAGCCCACAACCCTGCGTGCAAACAAGTCGAGCACTGCGGCGAAATACATCCACTGCTTACCCACTTTTATGTACGTTACATCCCCGCACCACACGGTATTGGGGGCATTCACATCGAACTTGCGTTTGAGCAGATGGGGCGCCACCAATGCCTCGACCCCTGAAGACTTGTATTTGTGCGGACGACGCTGACAGCTCACGACCCCGGATTCACGCATGAGCGTGCGGGCCATGTATCGGCCAACCTGATGCCCTTCGCTGCGAAGATCACTGGACAGCGTTCTTGCCCCCGCTGATCCCCTCGACTCCTTGTGAAGCCTGACCAGCAAAGCCCTAAGCCTTGCACGGCTGCGGTTGACGAAGCCCTGGCGCTGGCGCCAGGCGTAAAAACTGCTGCGGTTAACTCCCAACGCGCGGCAACAATCGTAAACGCCATAGTGCTTGCCCAGCTCGCTGATCAGTTCGAATGATCTTTGGAGTCCGAAAGCAGGAGAGCACTGGCCTTTTTTAGGATTTCGATATCCCGATCCTTTTGCCTGAGCAAGGTTTTGAGTCGCTGTATTTCCTGCTGCTCGGCGGTAATTGCCTTGGCGCCGACGGGCGTTGCGCCTTGGCGCTCTGCACGCACTTGTTCGACCCAGCGACGCAGCGCGGTTCGGCCAATGCTGAGGTTGTCGCAGACTTCAGGGACTGATTGGCCCTCGTCCAGCACCATGGCCGCTGCTTTGAGTTTGAATTCGTTCGAGTAAGAAGTACGCATGCCCATAACACCTCCGATTTGGGCGTCATCTTAGCGCCCGATTGAGATGTCCAAAATCATTAGGCCAGTTCAGCTTGCTCGCGAAGGGGTCGGTACATCAACAAATCTTCAGCGTTTGAAATACAGCTTTCGCGAGCAAGCTCACTCCTACAGGGGGCTGTGTCCAGCATGCAATCTGCGGCGTTTGAAAGCCGGGGCGTCTCTTATAAGTTTGGCGTCATCTGAACCAACCCCGCCTCCACCAGCCACTCTTCCAGCGCCACGAGGTCAGGGATCTTCGCGACTGTCTCGCCCACTTGCACCGCGGCCAGTTCCAGCTCGGCCAGCGGCACGTCGACGTAGCTGAGTTGGCTGTCGAGTTTGCAGGAGCGCGGAATGCCTTGGGTCAGCAACGCGATGAATTTGAGGTCAGGGCGACCGCCGAGTGCGTTGAGCACGACGATGCGGGCGCGGCCTCCGACACGGGCGCGGCTGCCGCAGGCGGCTTCGAAACTGAGCAGCGGCAAACTGCGGTTACGCCAGTTGATCGGTCCCAAATACCACTGCGGTGCGGCGGGGTCGGCAACGCTGTCTTGATAGTCGATCAGCTCGGCGACCGCCACGTTGGGCAACAGCAGGTGCCGATCACTGAGGGGGATGAGCAATCCGGTCAGGCTGGTCAGCCGCGCCGTTTGCGTCGTGGTGTCAGACATGGGCGTGGCTCCAGTGAGCAATGCTTTGCAACAGAGCAGCTTCCTGATACGGCTTGCTCATGTATTCGTTCACCCCCAGCGCCATGGCGTGGTCGCGGTGCTTCTGCCCTGATCGCGACGTGATCATAATGATCGGCAGGTGCTTCAGGGCGTCGTCTCCGCGAATCTTGCTGACCACCTCAAAGCCGTCCATGCGCGGCATTTCGATGTCCAGCAGCATGATGTCCGGGGTGTGCTCCTGCAGCAGCGCCATGGCATCGACCCCATCCTTGGCCGTCAGCACGTTCATGCCGTTGCGTTCCAGCAGGCGGCCGGTGACCTTGCGCACCGTCACCGAGTCATCCACCACCATCACCAGCAACGGCCGCGCCTGTTCGGGTTCGACATAGCGCACCGGCGCATGCCCGGCGACCTGCAATGCCAGCAGCTTGGCGTGAAAGCGCCGGATGTGCGCAAACAGGTCGAGAATCAGCACCACGCGGCCGTCTCCCAGAATGGTCGCGCCGGCAATGCCGGGTATCGACGAAAACTGCGGACCCAGGTTTTTCACCACGATCTCCCGCGAGCCGGCCAACGTATCCACCTGCACCGCAATCCATTGATCGTGTACGTGCACGAGAAGCACCGGCAGCGGTTGGGTCTGTGTCTGGCCGCCCAGTTTCGGCGGATGACCGTTATTGAGCAGCTCGCCCAGATAACGCAGCTCGTAGGTTCGCCCGTTGTACTCATAGCGCGGCGGCACGGACTGATAACAGGTCTCCAGCTCGCTCGGCATCACGCGCACGATACCCTCGATGCTGTTCAGCGGCACGGCGTACTGTTCTTCGCCGCACTGCACCATCAGCGCACGGTTGACCGACACCGAGAACGGCAAGCGGACACGGAAACGCGCGCCCTCTCCCGCTTTGGAATCAATGACCATCGAACCGCCGAGATCCTTGACCTCGGCATGCACCACGTCCATGCCGACGCCGCGCCCGGAAATCTGGGTGATGGTCTCGGCGGTGGAAAAGCCCGGGCGCAGGATGAACTGCAGGATGTCGTGCTCGCTCAGCTCGGCGTCGGGGCTGATGATGCCGCGCTTGATCGCCTTGCGCCGCACGGCCTCGAAGTCGACACCGGCGCCGTCGTCGCGCATCTCGATAACGATGTCGCCGCCTTCGTGGGCCAGGCTCAGCGTGATATGCCCCCACTCGGATTTACCGGCGGCCAGGCGTTCCTCGACGCTCTCAAGCCCGTGATCGACGGCGTTGCGCAGCATGTGCTCCAGCGGGGCGACCATGCGTTCGAGCACGTTGCGGTCCATCTCGCCCTCGGCGTTGATGACGTCGAACTTGACCTTCTTGTTCAGCTCGCCCGACACCTGACGGACGATCCGGCGCAGGCGCGGCACCATGCGCTCGAACGGCACCATGCGCGTGCGCATCAGGCTTTCCTGAAGCTGGGTGTTCACTCGCGCCTGTTGCTGCAAGAGGGTTTCGGCCTCATGGGCGCGGGTGTCGAGGGTTTCCTTGAGGTCCATCAGGTCGGATGCGGACTCGAACAGCGCGCGGGACAACTGCTGCAGCTGCGAATGCCGGTCCATTTCCAGCGGGTCGAATGCTTCGTAACCGCGCCGATCAACGGGGTGATCGCGGCTGAGAATGCGGCCCTGGGTTTCGATGTCGAGTCGGCGCAGTTGATCGCGCATCCGCTCGATGGTGGTTTCCATCTCGACCAGTGTGACCTGCGCGTCGCTGACCTGCTGCTCGACCCGGCCCCGGAATATCGAGGTTTCCCCCGCCAGATTCGCCAGGTCTTCCAGTTGCTCGGCCGGTACCTTGATCATCTCCGGGCCGGTGCGCTCGCCGTCGGCCTCGGCCTGCGCCGCCGTATCAACAACCGGCGCGGGCAGCAGAGCCGGCGCCTCCTGAGGTTTTTCGACAGGCTCGCGGGCGGCCCCGGATGACGTGTAATGACCGATGCTCTCGATCAGCAGCGCCGGGTTGGGCAATGGCTCGTAACCGCGAACGGCATCGACCATGTCGGCGAGCATGTCGTGGCCGCTTTGCAGCAGGCCGTTGAGCAGCGCGCTGTTCTTCAGCGCACCCGTCGACAGTCCTTCGTACAGCGACTCCAGCTCATGGGCCAGGTCGCCGATCGGCGCAATCTCAACCATGCGCGCGCCGCCCTTGAGGGTGTGCAGATCGCGCAGCAGGTTTTCCACTTCAAGCATGTTCTGCGGATCGGCTTGCCAGCGCACCAACGCCGCGCTGCTGCTCTCGATGATGTCGTCGGCTTCTTCGAGGAAGATTTCCAGCAGTTCCGGATCGCGTTCGTCCAGCGAGTGGATCATCGAACTGACATTGCGCGTCTGGCCGTCATTGGGCAGCAGGTAGCAATTGCGCTGGCGAAACTCGCGAATCTTCTCGATCAGCGGCGCGGGACTGGTCAATGCCGAACGGTGCTGCAGCTGTTCAAGCATCAGCGACAGGTGATCGTGGCTGTGCACCAACAGCTCCGCCAGTTGTGGCGAGTAACCGCAACGTCGATCGATCAGGCCTTCGTAGAGCGATTCCAGCTCATGGCCGAGGTCGCCCACCGGCCCGATTTCGGCCATGCGCGCGCCCCCTTTGAGGGTGTGCAGGTCACGTTGCAACGATGACAGCGGCAGCGGGTTTTCCGGGTCGTCGAGCCAGCGTTGCAGCGCAGGACCGGCGATGTCGAGAATATCCACCGCCTCTTCGAGGAAGATCTCGACGATTTCCTGATCGAAATCATCGCGCGAAGGCCGGGCGGGTTGAGCGAGGCGTTCGCTGACCTCTTCCATCTCCGTGATGCTTGTTGCTCCGGCGCCATTACTTTTGATCACCCCCATCGCGCCGGGGTCCAGCGCCTCGGCGAGCAGACCGCGCAAGGCGCTCACGCGCTCAGGGCACGGCTGGACTTCCTGTCCGGCGGCGACCTGATCAAGCATGTTGATCAGTGCTTCGTGGGCTTTTTCGGCTTCGTCGAAAAAACGCTCGCTGACGGCAAGGCTGCTCTCCTCTACGGCGCCATACAGGTCGAGCAGTGCTTCGCAGAGCTCATCGACCTGGGGCAGGTCGGCGACGTGCGCGCCGTGGCCGAGCATGGTCAGTTCGTCGAGCAGCGCGTTCAATTCCTGGCGGTGGCCGGGGTGCTGGCGCCAGTCTTTGAGCAAGTTGTCGGCGTCCAGCAGGATGTCCATGCCTTCGGCCAGAAAGCTCGCGATCAACTGCGGATTACGCCGCGTGCGCAGGCCATTGCTGTCGTCGCTCAAGGCATCGGCCAGCCGTGCGTCGAGCAGCTCCTGGGCCTGTTGAATCAGGGCGGCTGCGCCTTCGATGGGCATCAGCGGGTCGACATTCAGCTGGGCGAGGCCTAGATGAAACAAAGGCCCGGCCGCACGCAGCAGGTCGATCTCGGCCTGGCCGACCTCGATCAGGTTGGTCTTGAACTCGCGGACCAGTTGGTCCAGCGGGCTCGCCAGCTCGGCGATCGGCAGGACGCCCGCCATGTACGCGCTGCCCTTGAGGGTGTGCAGCGCGCGCAGCAAATCGTTGCTGAACACCGGCGCATCGGCACCCTGAGCAGCATCGAGATAACGGCTCACCGTGTTCAGGTGTGTGTGGGCTTCCTGACGGAAGATCTCCAGCAACTGCGGATCGAAACCCTCTTCGTCCCTCAGCCGTTGCGCAGGCTCGACGTCACTCGCTTCGCCTTGGGCCAGCGCATGGGCCTGGGCGGCCAGTTGGTCGACATCGTCACGCTGACGCTGAACGTCCTCGGCGAAATCGCGAATCACGTCCGGCAGCAACGCCTGTACGTCCGTGAGCAACTGCTGCACCCGCGCGTCCGGCTCGACGCTGTGCTCCAGCACGCGGTTAAGGAGGTTTTCCACCGACCACGCCAGTTCGCCCAGAATCAGCGCGCGCACCATCCGGCCGCTGCCCTTGAGCGTGTGAAACGCGCGACGAATCTCGCCCAGCGCCGAAAGGTTGCCGGGATCGGCAAGCCAGCGCGGCACGTACTCGCGCAACGCTTCGAGCATCTCGTCGGTTTCTTCGAGGAAGACTTCGCGCAGCTCGTCATCGATCGCCTGCTCACCCTTCGGCGGCGGCAACAGACTGGCCGGCATGTTCCGCGCCGGCGGGTTGACCGCCGACAGCGGGCTGGCCAGCACTTCGGCGATGGTCTGGCTTGGGCTGACCAAGGCCTGCCGCTCGTGCAAATCCTGCAGCTCTTCTTCGCTGATGACTTCTTCGAGCACCGGCACATCCAGTGCATCGGGGACCGGCGAGTAACCAAGCCGGGCGAGACTCTCCTGGGCCAGATCCAGCACGTGTTCGCCCGGCGCTTCCGGGTCTTCGGCCATGCGTTCGAGGTAATACTCGACGCCGATGATCACGTCCGCCAGGTGATCGAGCTGCGAGGCCGCCGGGCTTTCGGTGTCAACCAGCAAGTGTTCGGTGATGTAGTCGTTACAGGCCGCCAGCAGTCCGGATGCCCGCGCCAGCGGGATCATCGCCAGCGCGCCGCGCACCTGAATCAATTGCTCCGACAGCGGCAGCAGACGTGCCCGGTCCATTTCACCGTCGACGTACTCGTCGATCACGTCCTTGGCCTGCTGCAGAACGATGCGCGCTTCCTTGATGACGAGTTGGTGAATCTGACTGAGATCAGTCGTCGGCAGACGGCTTTCTTCAGGGCTGCTCTGGTTAACCGTTCCGGCCATGCCCGCGAGGGTGGATTCGACGTACAGCAGCGCACCGGCGACGTCCATCAAGGTGGCATCGTCGGGTGCGCGTTGCCCCTGGGCCATGCCCTGCACCACGGTCATCTGATCGATGATGACTTTACGCGGCTGGCCGAAACCCAGCACCGCCAGGGTATCGGCGATCTGCCGCAACGGTGGCAGCAAGGCGTTCAGCTCGCTGACGTGCTGACGGTCCCCGCGCACGAAAACGTCGAGCCGCTCCTTGGTCCGTACCAGCTCATCGCACAAGGCAATGATCACCGAGCGCATGGCGTCGCGATCCGGCCCGGCCATGCGCGCACGTTCTTCAGCAACCAAGGCGCTGTGGGGCAGCGCATCGGCGAGTGCGTACTGATCCTTCAAGTCCGTCATCTTCTGAGCCTCGCTGTCGGACTTGGCGATGTAAAACAACAGGCTTTTCAGGAGTTCGTCGGGCGCAGGCTGATTGATGCCTTCAATGCCTTGATCCAGCAGACGTTTGAGTTCTTTGTCGGCATCCTTGAACAGGCTGCGCAGCGCCGGGCTGTTGGTGAAATTGCCGCTGAGCATGGTTTCGACCAGCGCGGACGCGATACGCCACAGCGGTTCGAGGGGCGCGTCCTCGCACAACACCTCAAGCCGCGCGAACACCTTGCCCATGTAACCGAGTTGAGTCTGCACGTCCTGATCGCGAAGCAGCCCGACCAGCGCGGTTTGCAGCGTCTGACGCAGCTTGCGCAATTTCGCGGGCAATTCGGGATTGTCGCGCTCGGCCAATGCCTGAGCATCAAGCGCGGGGATAGACAGCAATTGCGGCGAGAACAGGCTGGTTTCCGACAGCAGGCTTTCGCCCCGGGCGCTGCGTAAATCGTTGAGCAGCGGCAGCACCACCAACGGCAGGTCACGGCGGGCGGAGTGCACACGCTCCAGGTAAACCGGCAATTGCGTCATCGCCAGATTCAGCAGCTGGATCGCTTCGCTTTCCTGGGCGACGTGGCCCTCTTTGAGCGCCAGCGCCAGCTGTTCGATTTCCTCGGCGAACAGCGCGGCGCCGTAGAACTCGATCATCTGCAGGCTGCCGTGAACCTGATGGATGAGCTCCAGGCACTCGTCCATTGCCGCGGCGTCGTGCGGTTGGGCGACGAACGTGTCCAGCGCCTGTCGGGCGTGTGTGAGGGTTTCGGCTATTTCGCCTTTGACCCACTCCAGGGCCACGTAATCGTGACGGTCAGCCATGGTGACTCCGGTTGCCTGTGCCTTGACGCTGCTTCATGTGCATTGACTGGATTATTAACCGGGCTATCAAGCAGGCCATCAATGTCGCGAGGCCGGCAACTTGAAGCCGGACACCGAGCGGCGCATCTCGCTGGCCATCTTCGCCAGATTGCCCATGCTCCGGGCGGTCGCCGCCGTGCCTGAGGTGGTCTGTGTGGTGGTCTGCTGGATCACCAGCATGGTCGAGGAAATCTGCTGACCCAATGCAGCCTGCTGCTGCGCCGCGTTGGTGATGCTTTCTACCAGCCCGGCGAGGATCTTCGACACGCCTTCGATTTCTTCGAGCGCGACACCGGCATCCTGGGCCAGCCGCGCACCGCGCACCACTTCCGCCGTGGTTTGCTCCATGGAGATCACTGCTTCGTTGGTGTCGTTCTGAATCGCGCGCACCAGGGTTTCGATCTGCTTGGTCGCCGACGACGAGCGCTCGGCCAGCCGCTGCACTTCATCGGCCACCACCGCAAAGCCGCGCCCGGCATCCCCAGCCATCGACGCCTGAATCGCGGCATTGAGCGCAAGAATATTAGTCTGGTCGGCGATGTCATCGATCAGGCTGACGATGTCGCCAATCTCCTGGGACGACTCGCCCAGACGCTTGATGCGCTTGGAGGTGTCCTGAATCTGCTCGCGGATGTTGTCCATGCCAGTGATGGTGTTGTGCACCACTTCGTTGCCCTTGTTGGCAATGGTCACGGACCGCTCGGCCACCGTGACGGACACGGACGCATTGGCCGAGACCTGATCAATGGACGTCGCCATGTCATTGATGGCGTTGGACGCCGCGGCAATCTGTAGAGCTTGATGCTCGGACGCCGCGGCCAGTTGGGTGGCAGTGGTCTGCGTGTCCTTCACGGCACCGAACACTTGCTCGGCGGTAAGGTTGATGGTCGACACCAATTCGCGCAGTTGATCGATGGAGTAGTTGATCGAATCGGCAATCGCGCCGGTGAAATCCTCGGTGACCGAGGCGGCCACGGTCAGGTCGCCGTCTGCAAGGTCTTCGATTTCGTCGAGCAGGCGCATGATCGCGTTCTGGTTGCGCTCGTTCTTCTCGGCGGTTTCGCGCAGTTGCCGGTTGGTTTCGCGCACCATCACCAAGCCAATCAGGATGATCGACGCCAGCGCCAACAGGCCCAGAATGTAGCCGCCATAGCTGTAGGCTGCGCGACCACCGGCCATGTGCTCGAAACTGTTGGCCAGCACCGAGGCTTCGTCGAGGAGCGTCTGCGAGAGGTTGAAAATGCTGCCCGACGATTCACGGACTTCCAGCAGCTCCGGCGAGGTTTCGAGGATTTCGTCGACCGACCCGGAGACGAACTGGAACAGCTCGGCAATCTCGGCCAGCCGCGCCCGCGCATCGCGGTCTTCGACCTGGGCGATTTTCAGGGTGGCGTTGCCTTCGAGCATGCCGTTGAGCACGCGCCCGAACTGGCTGGCATCGCGACCAAACGCATCGGCCGCCTGGACGGCAGTCTCATCGCCGGACAGCACGGTGTTGACCGCGCCCAGTATCCGCTCGGCCAGCAGCGACTGACGCTGGGCAAGGGCCACCTGGCTGGCGGGCGCACGGGTTTGCAGGAGGATGTCGACGACTTTCTCAGACTCGATCTGCAATTGCGGAATGGTCTCGGCAAGGGTTGCCGCGACCTGATGCAGCGAGAGCACGGTCTGCTCACGGGCAAGAATCACGTCAGTGCTTTTGCGCAGGTTTTCCCAGTCGGTCTGCACCGCTTTCAGCTCATCGCTCACCGCAGCTGGCGCAGCAGGCAGGCCGGTGTTTTTGTCGCCTTTCTTCAGATACTGCCAGCGCGTGTCGAAGTCGTTGCGCGCATCGGCCAGCAACTTGAATGCCGCCGCCTTGCCCGCCGCCGCTTCTGTGGCGTTCTTGGCGATGCGCTGGGACAGCACGCGCAGCTCGCCGGCGTGGCCGATGTATTGTTTGTCGTAGTTGGACTGCGTGCTGAGGTATGCGAAGTTGACGAACAGCAGCATGATGAAAACGATGAGGCAGATGAACAGCACGACGATCTGCGATCGGCTGCGCGCGCCTTCCAGTGACTTGCCGGTATTACTCATTGCTCAGGGCTCCGCCTGATGTTCGATTGAGGGAGGGCATCAGCCTTCTGCACCTGCACTGTTCAGCCCCGCGCATCAGAGCGCCACGTCCATAAACTCAGCCGACTGCACCAGCGCGCGCGGGCTGAACACCTGCCAGGCCTGCTCACGGACGAACCGTCCTTGTATGTAAGGCGCGACGCGGGGTTCGCCGTCGTGCGCCAGTTCAGGCATCAGGCTGCGCTCGCTGAAATGCTGCATGCCCAACACCTCGTCAATCAGCAGACCGACGAACACACCCTCAAAGTCGATGACCAGCACGCGGCGGTGTTTGCGCAGTGGTGAGAGTTCGTGGCCGAAGAATGCGCACAGATCCATGATCGGCAATAGGCGGCCGCGCAGATTGGCAATGCCGCAAACCCACGCCTTGGCACCCGGCAACACCGCGCAGCGCGGCTCATGGAGGATTTCGTCGACCTCGCCCATGGGCGCCACGTAATGGCGCTCGCCCATGCGAAAGCCGATGCCGCTCCAACCTTGCTGGCGGGTTTCCTGCAGCGGCAGGCCGGCAGCGAGGGAGCGGCAGCGCTGGTCGATATCGAGCAGCAGCTGGAAGGCGGTTTGTGACTGAGCCATGAGCGTCAGCCGGGGGTCAGCCCGCGAGCACCGCGTTCAGGGTTTTCATGAGGGTTTCTTCGTCCACCGGCTTGGTCAGGTAATCCCGCGCGCCCTGGCGTTTGCCCCAGACCTTGTCGGTTTCCTGATCCTTGGTGGTGATCATGATCACGGGGATCATGCTGGTGTCAGCGTCCTTGGTCAGCTGACGGGTCGCCTGGAAACCGTTCAGGCCCGGCATGACGATGTCCATCAGGACGGCATCGGGCTTTTCCTGACGGGCCAGGGCCACGCCATCGGCACCGTTCTCGGCCTTGAGGACCTGATGGCCGTGCTTCTCCAGCATGCCGGTCAGCTTGTACATTTCGGTCGGCGAGTCATCGACGATCAGAATTCGAGCCATGGTGCTTCCCCATAGAAACAGCCGTCCCGCACGAGGGGGTCGGCATCAAGATAGTTGTTGTTCTACTGCAACGAAACCGGGCACATGGGCCTTGATCGCACTGAGCAGTTCTTCCTTGCTGAACGGTTTGGTCAAAAACTGATCGGAACCGACGATGCGCCCCTTGGCCTTGTCGAACAGCCCGTCCCTTGAGGACAGCATGATCACCGGCGTGGATTTGAACGCCCGATTGTTCTTGATCAACGCGCACGTCTGATACCCGTCGAGCCTGGGCATCATGATGTCGACGAAGATGATTCTGGGATGATTGTCGGCAATCTTGGCCAGTGCGTCGAAGCCGTCGATGGCGGTTATCACTTCACAGCCGACGTTTTTCAGCAGGGTCTCGGCGGTGCGACGAATCGTCCGGGAATCGTCGATGACCATCACTTTCAATGGGGCTGAATGCTGTTCCATATCTGCTCTACCATCGCCGCGGCGAATCAGATGGGTTGCCTTCTGCCGGGCATCTGGTTTTGGGTCGGGATCATCGGGAGGCGCCAAAGACAGCTGGCGCGACACCGGATGCCGAGCCTTTTTAGCACACTCTCCACGGTCAATCCATAAAGCCTTGCCCCTTGACCCAAAGCCGGCGCGGCGCCACCCTGACGCCTATTTTCGGCCTGTCGTGGCCATTACCGATCAGAGGATATTACCCATGAGCATTCGCCTGGGAATCGTCATGGACCCCATCGAGCGCATCTCCTATAAAAAGGACAGCTCGCTGGCCATGCTCCTGGCAGCGCAAGCCCGCGGCTGGTCGTTGTTCTATATGGAGCAGCACGACCTGTATCAGGACGCCGGCCAGGCCCGCGCCCGCATGAAGCCGCTGAAAGTCTTCGCCGACCCGGCCCACTGGTTCGAGCTGGAGGCCGAAGTCGACAGCGGGCTGGACGACCTCGACGTGATCCTGATGCGCAAGGATCCGCCGTTCGACATGGAATTCGTCTACTCCACCTATCTGCTCGAACAAGCCGAGCGCGCCGGCGTGCTGGTGGTCAACAAGCCGCAAAGCCTGCGTGACTGCAACGAGAAGCTGTTCGCCACGCTGTTCCCGCAATGCACCCCGCCCACGCTGGTCAGCCGTCGCGCGGACATCATTCGCGAGTTCGCCGCCAAGCACGGCGATGTCATTCTCAAGCCGCTGGACGGCATGGGCGGCGCATCGATCTTCCGCCACCGCGTTGGCGATCCGAACTTGTCGGTGATTCTGGAAACCCTGACCAAGCACGGCAATGAGCAGATCATGGCGCAGGCCTATCTGCCGGCGATCAAGGACGGCGACAAGCGCATTCTGATGGTCGACGGCGAACCCGTGCCGTATTGCCTGGCGCGCATCCCGGCCGCCGGCGAAACCCGAGGCAATCTGGCAGCTGGTGGTCGTGGCGAAGCCCGCCCACTGACGGACCGCGATCGCTGGATCGCCGCCGAAATCGGCCCGACGCTGCGGGAAAAAGGCTTGCTGTTTGTAGGCCTGGACGTAATTGGCGAGCACCTGACCGAAATCAACGTCACCAGCCCGACGTGCATCCGCGAGATCGATAACGCGTTCGGGACGGACATTGGCGGCATGTTGATGGATGTGATCGAGAAGAAGCTGCAGGCCCGGGCTTAACCCGGCTCCTTGTGGGAGTGACCGGGGTGGCGCTCCGCCTTGCTCACGAAGGCGGCGTTCCAGCCGCCGAGGATTCAGCGGATGCTCAGGCCGCTTCGCGAGCAAGCTCGCTCCCACAGGATATTCGTCTGTTCGAGGTATCGGGAAAGTCGCAGAACCGGTGGGAGTGAGCTTGCTCACGATATAGGTGTTCCGTTCTTTTCTAGCCGATACTGATTTCGCTGGATGTCTGTTTTCGGCAAGAAGGAACATGCACCCGCAGACTACGAACAAGCTCACGAAGCCCTTGAGGCTTACCTCTTCATATTCGAGTCTGTGGGTGCGCTTGCGACCTTGACGAACTCTCAGGGAAAGCCGTCGCACCGGCTCTCTATA